>VXPR01000102.1 GCA_009839405.1 Gammaproteobacteria bacterium | reverse complement strand
CTGGAGGACATCGGCTGGGGCACCGCCGATCACTGGATGCGGATGCAGGCGAGCTACGAGCTCGCGCAGGCGCGGCGCGACCGGCCGGCCGGGCAGGGGCGCATGAGGGCGCTGCACGCATGATCGAGGTCGGTGCCGTCGGCGTAGTCGGGTCCGGCCGTTGCGCCTGTCCACGTCGACAACTGATCCCCGACAACGGACGTGATGCGGGAGCAACCAATGTCTCTGAATGAAGCCAGCCGGTCGTGCTCGCCGTCGTTGTGCTGTTCTTCGCCGGCATTACGTTACGCAAGCGCGCCTTGGCCGATGCTGCCGGCAACGCCACGGCGGATGCGCGAACGGCTGCCTAGAGCTTCGCCGTAGCAATGGCGCGTTAGTGTCCGAAACGTCGCGTCTCGCTCACTCCAAGACCGTCGGCCCCCGCTGGCCGGTCTCCACCATGGATGCCTGCGAGTCCTTCTCTGCGAAGTGCATCTGAACGCGCCGCGCGTTGCTCGGCTTCAGCCATGTCATGGACAGGTTGCCGCCTTGCTCGGTCGATGTCATGAGGTCGA
Organism: Gammaproteobacteria bacterium; assembly: GCA_009839405.1. Lineage (GTDB taxonomy): Bacteria > Pseudomonadota > Gammaproteobacteria > Pseudomonadales > Azotimanducaceae > VXYL01. Next base: position 2,752 of record VXPR01000102.1, on the reverse strand, counting down.
AGCGGGAGTCCGTGCCGTTGGGGTCAACCTCCACATCCGACTCGGTGTGGTACAACCCGAAGCAATGACCCAGTTCGTGCGCGAGCACGCGAGACCACGGCACCGACCAGATCGCGCAGCTCGTGGTGGTCCAGTGCAGGTCATCGGGCTCGAAGCCGGTCCAGCTCCACCAGTTGTTGACGCCCCAGTAGACCTCGGGGCCGCCCCACTGAAACGACGGGTTATCGGGAAAAAGCAGCAGGGCCAGCACCACCGTACCCTGATAGCGGCCCTCGCTTCGGTCAAAGCCCCACGTAACCATCGTGTCGAAATCCAGGGTCGTGTCGCACACCAGACCCGCGCCGAGCGCGCCATCCCATTGGGGTGTGCAGCTGATCCGCCTGGGCGTGCGCCTCAGCACCCTGACGTCGTACCTGTCGCCTTCGATGCCGAGCAGCGACATGCCCTCGTGAACCCGCGCCAGTCCGTCCGCCAACGCACCGACCGGCGGCACCGCCTTGCCCACGGCGCCGGTCTCGCTTTCCGGTCCATAGACGTCCATCTCAACGTGCACGGGCAGCACCTGGATCGACAGCCGGCTAGCAGCGGCGCTGGCGTCCATCCCGGCTACAGCGAGTGCCGACATGACGACGATGGGACCGAGTCGTGGATTGAACATCGTCCTTACGCCCTACCACCGTGTTCTCGATCGAAGCGCATGGCAGCATACATGGCCCGCCCACTCGGACGAAGCCGAGCGGCCGTGCACCGCCTGTTCGTGTATCGCTACGGGATACTCATCATCGAGAGCAAGTCCATGACCGAGGTGGTGCGGCGTGGGGTCAGTACAAGGGGTAAAGCGATTGCCATTTGTGGCCAGACTTCGGTGGTGATGTACTGCAAGAAGGACGCGGGCACGCTTGATGGTTCGCATCCGGTCGCACGCGCAACCCGGAAACCTGATCGTGCAGCGCGGCCGGCACGAGGTGATTTCGAGCGATGCCGGTGCGAGTTCGTCGAGGTGGCCAACGTTGACGAGGCCGAGCCGTCTGTCACTAGCCGCGCGGCGATCCAGGTGACCGCGGTGCGGAACGCGCAAGGGGGTATTGACAGACGGCGGAAGCGGCATCGAGGCCAATGGCAGTGAGGGGTCCGGCAAGAAAATCGGTATGCGGCTGGTTTTCTATGGCGCAGCCTCCCGCAATCGCCTTCCGGAGCTTGGTGCCCTGGGCCATCGCAGTGGCGGCGATTTGCTCCCTCGTCGCGCTGGTCAAGCTCTACCCGCTTTGGCTGGCTTACGACACAGCACTCGTCACGATCACGGGCGCGAGGGACGACGACTCGCCGGGTGCCAGGTTCGACGCCGTCCTGCTCCGCCACCTCGACCATTTCGCATATCTGCGCTCGTTCGACCATGTGTTGGCTGCGGGCCCACGCACATTGCGCCTGACGGCGCCGCTCTGGCTTGATCGTTGCGAAGTGCGGCAAGGGGATTTCTACAAGTTCGCCGGCTGGGCGCCGTTCGAGCCACAGGCCGCCGCACGCGCCGCCGCGCCAGGTCAACCGCCCAACTGGCGAAACTTCAGCGAAAGCCGAGACCACACCATCAGCGGACGCCTGGACGCGCCAGCGACCGGAATCACGTGGTGGGATGCAGTGGCCTATTGCCGCGCCGCCGGCGGTCGTCTGCCGACGGCTTCGGAGTGGGTGGCTGCAGCGGCCGGCGAGCAGCCCCGGCTGTATCCGTCGGGCGATGTCATGGAGTCGGACGCTTGGCCCTATCTCGATCCCCTCCTGAACGCCGCGCAGAAGTGCGGCCTGCACCCCGGCACCGAGACACCGGAAGGGCTGGCAGACATGGCGCACGGCGTCTCGGAATGGGCTGACGACCTCGCCGGTGGCCCGGCAGTGATGGGCGGCAACGGCTACAACGCCCCTCGCGAACTCTACAGCCTGGCCGCGCTGCATCGCCGGGCGCCGGTGGACCATCGTTCTCCATATCTGGGATTTCGCTGCGCCTACGACCACGAACCGATGCCCACGCCGTGGCGCGCATGGCCGGATGCGAGGCGAGTACCACCTGGTACCTATTCAGTGGGTATCCCGGCCACGGCACGCATCCCGAGCCTTCTCTCCGCGCTCCCTCGGCAACAACTGCCCCTCATCGGCCGCATTCTCTCGACGGACGCAAGCCTCAACGCTCCGCCAAACCTGCACTTGATGACCCGAGAAGTCACCCGCCGCCAATACGCCATGTTCCTGCGCGACCCGTTCGTGCTTGCCGGATTCCATGCCGAAGCCAATCAACCCGCATACCACAGCCATCGCCCGCCCGATTGGCGGGAGCAAATGCAGGAACCAGACCTGCCGGTGGTGAACGTCGATTGGTGGTCCGCCTACGCCTTCGCCTCCTGGGCCGGCGGCCGCCTGCCCACTGCCTTGCAATGGGAACGCGCCGCCTCGGGCAAAGGCGCGCGCATCTACCCTTGGGGCGACGACTTCACCGCCGCCAATCCGGTAACGGGCGAGCAAGCCCTGCGCGGCCCTCAACTGCCAAACGAAGAGTCGGGCGACGAAACCCCCGAGGGCCTCCTGAACATGGGCGGCAACGTCTCCGAATGGACCCGCAGCGTGTCCGGCGCCTCCGGCAGCTTCGCCATCGTCGTCAAGGGCGGCAACTACCTCCTCCCCGGCCCCACCCCGGGCCGAAAAGACCCCCGCCCCCCCCGGTCGCGCCCCGACCTGGGGCGGTAACCACAGTGGCGCTGGCCTC
>VXPR01000022.1:2138-3309 GCA_009839405.1 Gammaproteobacteria bacterium | reverse complement strand
CCCTCGCGGGGGAGTCGAGAAAAGCGTCCTCGCTTTTCTCGGAGGGGGGGCTAGCGGAACCTCGGACTGGCCTACGACGAACGCCACATGCAAGGCAGCAACCAGCAGCACGGTTCGCCCGCCACGAGCCCCCCCACCGAGAAGGCCGAGGACGGCCTTTCTCGACTCCCCCGCGAGGGGGGAGTGACAGGAAAAGGGCCGCGCCCGCAGCAGCACCCCGGGCGCCGGCCTGCCGCGCCCGAGGGGCGCGACACGCCCAGAACCGCGGAAGTCCACGGCCGTCACTCCTCGCATTCTTCCTCTCCCTCCCACCTTTCCTGCCTCCCTCCTCGCACTGCTCCTCGCAATAGCCCCTGGCCGCCACCGCTGCCTTGGTCCTTGCCCTTCCCACTCCCTGCACAGCCCCTTTCCAGTCACTCCCAGCGCCGCGCCCCTTCCACCACTGCCAAACGCGCGCTTTCCCGTCACTCCCCCCTCGCGGGGGAGTCGAGAAAAGCGTCCTCGCTTTTCTCGGAGGGGGGGCTGCTCGAAGCAACCGCCGACGCTCCCATCGGAGGAAGGCCGCCTACGACTTGGCGTACGCGTGTTTATCCGCCAAGGCCAATGGTCCGCCCATTCGCACGGTTGCACCAGGCACCACCTGCTTGTCCAAGACAATGCCCGGTGGGAAGAGGCAGATCACGGTGGAGCCAATGCGGAACGTGCCGATCTCGTCCCCGCGTTGAAACCGGACTCCCTCGGGGTGGAGAACGCGCGGCTTGGCTCTCTCCTCTCTCGGCACTGGCGGTCTTTGCCAAGGCGTGTCGATGCCGGCGACGATCAGCGCGCCCACCATGACGAGGGCGTAGTCGCCGAACGCGGCAGCGAGGTGCATGGCCAACCGTTCGTTGCGGCCGAAAAGCCCCGCCACGCGCCGTTCGCTCGAAGCGTTCACGGAGAAGAGGCGCCCCGGAATCTCGGTTGCGGAAACGAGCTCGCTTGCGCAAGGGACATGCACCCGGTGGTAGTCGCGGGGCGAGAGATAGATCGTGACGAAAGCGCCGCCTTCGTAGCGGGCGGCGAGGCCCGTGGGGCGGCGCCAAAGAGGCCGCGTAATAGAGAGTAATAAAAAACATAAGGTCGAGACTCAACTACTGCTGTAGTAAGACGGGGGGGGCGCAGGAAATATATA
>VXPR01000022.1:0-2128 GCA_009839405.1 Gammaproteobacteria bacterium | reverse complement strand
TGTTTATAAGCGACCCCCCCTGGTACTGGCCGCGGTTGTTTGGCGGGGGTCTTTTTATTTTTCTTCAGTAACGCGCCGCCTTCGTCGCGGGGGGGGAGGCCCGTGTCGCCGAGCAAGTCGGCGACGGAATAGCGCTGCCCCTTCGCCTGCAGGAGCTGGCCATCCACGATCGGGCCGGCCTGGCTCACGGTGCCATCCGCGGGACAGACAAGAGCATCCACCGCATCCGGCAAAGGCCGTGCGCCCGGCTTCAGGCGGCGCGTGAAGAAGTGGTTGAAGGTCTCGAAGTCGTCGGCGGTTTCGCCAACCGCCTCGTCGAGGTTCACGGGGTAGAAGCGCGTGTAGATCCAGATCACGAAGCGCTTGAAGTGACGCTGGCGAACGCCCCCGACCGCGCCCATGAAAGCGGTCAGCAGCGTCTCGGCAAGGCTCGCACCGGGGTGTGGCATGGATGCGGCAGCGCCGTTAGGTCTCGACCGGCGTGTCCGGTCGGTTGCCCCATTCGGCCCACGACCCGTGATAGGCGCGTATGCGGGGAAAGCCGAGCAGCCGGGCGACCATGTAGGCGAGGCCCGAGCGGTGATGGGTCTGGCAATGGGCGATCACGTCTTGCTGCGGGCCGATGCCGCGCCGTTCGAGCAGGCCGGCGACGTCGTCGATGAGGCGCAGCCCCCGATCCCGCTGCATGAGCTCCAGCCAATCGAGATGAACCGCCCCCGGAATGTGTCCAGCCCGCGCCGCCGCCACTCGCTGGCCGGTGTACTCCTCCCACGAACGGCAGTCCCAGACGGTGAGGTCCGGATCGTCAAGCCGCTCCAGAATGTCCTCGGCTTCGGCGATGGGCGAATGATCTACCGTGATGCTCACATCTCGGGCCGGGTCGCTCGCTGGCGGTGGCCCGGACACAAGAGGCAAGCCGCTTTGGTGCCAGGCGTGCAGCCCGCCATCCAGATAGATCCAGTCACGCTTCCCCAGCACATCCAACGTCCACGCCAGCCGCCCGGCCCAACCGCCGCCCTCGTCATCGAGAGTCACTACCTGCCGGTCTGCGCCGAGCCCAAGCCGACCAGCGAGCCCCGCGAGCCGCTCCGCATCCGGCAGCCGGCCGGTCGCCGGCGGCGTGCCGCTCACCAACTCGGCAGGCTCCACGCAATGCGAACCCTCGATGTGCGCCGCGTCGTACACCTGTCGCGAGGTCACCTGCACCACGAGCAGGTCTTCTCCTTGGGCCAGCCTCGAAGCCAGCTCCTCGGCGGATATGACGGTCGGATCGGAAGCCATGAAGGTCCCTTGCGTTCGGATTCGCCGTGGCATAGTAAATCCGTTGGCGTGAATGCGGGGTGCCATGAGCGAAGAAAGCCCAGGCGAGGGGAAACTCGTCTGGATGGACTTGGAGATGACCGGCCTCGATGTTGAAACCGACAGCATCATCGAGATCGCGACCCTGGTCACCGACGACGAACTGCGCGAAGTGGCGGCGGGACCGATCCTGGCAATCCACGTCAACGACGAGCAACTCGCCGGCATGGACGACTGGAACCGCAAGCACCACACGGAATCTGGCCTCCTCGCCCGCGTGCGCGAGTCCGAGGTGACCCTGATCGAAGCCGAAGCCCGCACCCTCGCCTTCCTGGAGCAGCATGTCGCGCGCGAGGCTTCCCCCCTCTGCGGCAACTCCATCTGGCAAGACCGCCGCTTCCTGGGCCGCCACATGCCAACCCTCGAAAGCTATCTGCACTACCGCATCATCGACGTAAGCACCGTCAAGGAACTCGCGCGCCGCTGGCACCCGGCCGCCTACAACGCCTTCACCAAACGCAACACCCACCGCGCCTTGGACGACATCCGCGAATCCATTGCCGAACTCGCCCACTACCGGCGGACGTTTTTTCAAGGCTGAGGGGGCGCCGGTCACTTGTGCTAGTAGCCCCCCCTCCGAGGGAGGCCGGGCCCAACGACCAACGAGCCCCCCCTCCGAGAAAGGCGGGGACGCTTTTCTCGACTCCCCCTCGAGGGGGGAGTGACAGGAGCGGGCCTCGGCGCCGTCGCAACGTCCTGCAAGCGCACTTTCCCGTCACTCCCCCCTCGCGGGGGAGTCGAGAAAGGCCGTCCTCGGGCTTTCTCGGAG
>VXPR01000534.1 GCA_009839405.1 Gammaproteobacteria bacterium | reverse complement strand
TGTCGAGAACGCCCTCCTCAAAGCCCGTAATGCGGCCCGGGAGTCTGGGCTGGCGGCGATTGCGGACGATTCGGGGCTCGTGGTTCGAGCCTTGGGGGGTGCTCCGGGGGTTCGGTCGGCGCGCTACGCCGGGGAGCCGAAGAGCGATGCGGCGAACAACGCCAAGTTGATTGCGGCGCTGCGTGGGGTTCCGGACCGGTCGGCGCACTTTCATTGCACGTTGGTCTTCCTGCATTCGGCAGAAGACCCGGACCCGGTGATCGTCTCGCGCGCCTGGCAGGGGGTGGTAGTGGACCAACCGCGAGGCAGCAACGGCTTCGGCTATGACCCGCATTTTCTGGTTGAGTCGCGGGGATGCACAGCCGCCGAGCTTGACGCGGCAACCAAGAACGCGCTCAGCCACCGGGGCCAGGCCTGCCGGGCGCTGGCACAACTACTCGCCGAAAGAGGTGAGCCGTGATTGGGGCCGAAGGGCCGCCGGCCGAGGCGCTCGGGCTATACGTCCACTTCCCGTGGTGCGTGCGCAAATGCCCGTATTGCGACTTCAACTCGCATCCCCTGCGTGGTGCGTTGCAGGAGCCCGAATACCTGGACGTGCTGCTCGACGACCTGGCGCAGGAGGCCGAACGGCACGGCAACCGGGCAATTGCGAGCGTCTTCTTGGGCGGGGGTACGCCGAGCCTGTTCTCGCCGGAGGCGATGAGAGCCCTGTTGTCCGCGCCCGCTGTCGCCGGCGCCGGCGAAGTGACGATGGAAGCGAACCCGGGGGCCGTGGAACATCAGAGCTTTCGCGCCTACCGGGAAGGCGGCGTCAACCGCATCTCGCTTGGTGCACAGTCGTTCGACCCGGCCCAGCTTCAGACACTTGGCCGCATCCACTCCCCCGAAGACACGGACGCTGCGCTCGCCGAGGTGCGCGGGGCGGGGTTCACGAGCTTCAACATCGACCTGATGCATGGCTTGCCTGGACAGACGGAGGCGGAAGCCTTGGCCGATCTCGAGCGAGCGATCCGCCACGAGCCGCCGCACATCTCCTGGTATCAACTCACCATCGAGCCGAAGACCGAGTTCGCACGGCGGCCGCCGGCGGGGCTGCCGGACAGCGACGCGGCCGCGGACATGGAGGCTGCGGGTGTCGCGCTGCTCGAACGCCACGGCTACCGGCGCTACGAGGTCTCCGCCTTCGCCCGCCCCGGCCACGAATGCCGCCACAACGTCAACTATTGGCGCTTTGGCGACTATCTCGGCATCGGCGCCGGCGCCCACGGCAAGCACACTTCGTTCGGCGGCGACGGCAAAGCGGCCGTGCTCCGCACCGCCAAGCCGTTGCAGCCGAGGCTGTACCTGGCGGACCATTCCGCCGCCACCACGCCGGTCAAAGGCGAGGAACTCGCGTTCGAGTTCATGCTCAACGCCCTGCGCCTAACCGAAGGCGTGGAGTGGGACCTATTCACGGCCCGCACGGGGCTGTCGAGAACCGCCATCGAACCGACCGTCTCCGAACTGATCGCATGGGGCCTCATGCGTGACGACCGAATCGCCTTGACCGCCGAAGGCCGTGCGCAACTCGACGCGGTGGTGTCCCGCTTCCTCAAGCCACGACGCTAGGAGGTAAGCGCCGTAGGAAACGGCGCTGGTCGACCCACCACCCGTACGCCACAATCTCCGAACGAAGCCCCTCCTGTTAGCCTTGCCCCGTCGATGGCTGGTTGGGTGGTGCCGCAATGTCTGGAATGTTCCCGCTCAACCCTCTTGCGGGGGCTCCGTTCGGCTCCGCACTGGAGTTGTGCCTCGTTCTCATCGTCTTCTGTGGGGTGGCGTCGATCGTCCTGCGGGAGAACGTATGGCTGGATCGGTCGTGGTCGCTTTGTCCGCCCATCTATTGCCTGCTGGTCGCGGTGCGCGACGGGTTCGACTCGCCGCGCATCAGCTTGATGACGCTGCTGGTACTGCTCTGGGCGGCTCGGCTCACGTTCAACTTCGCTCGCAGAGGCGGTTATCGCAGGGGAGGCGGGGATTACCGCTGGGTGGTGGTGGAAGAGCGCTTCGGCACGCTTCGTTTCCGGATTGCCAACGTCCTATTCGTCGTGCCCAGCCAGTTGCTGCTGGTTTGGCTATTCACTTCGCCGATCCACCAAGCGTGGCTCCTGCCGGACGCGCCGCTTGGCTGGCTCGATGCGGTTGCCGTGCTGGTCTTCCTCGCGTTTCTAGCCGGGCAGACGGTGGGCGATCAGCAGATGTGGACCTTCCAGCAAGACAAGAGGCGCAAGGGGGAGGCCGGCGAAGAGATCGAGCAACCCTTCATCGACACCGGCCTTTTCCGATACAGCCGCCATCCAAGCTACTTCTGCGAAATCGGCATGTGGTTCGCGTTTTATCTCTTCGCGGTGTCCGCTTCGGGTGATTGGCTGCATTGGACGGGCCTCGGCTTCGTCTTCCTGACCGGGCAAATGTTCGGCAGCATCATGCTGACGGAGACCATCTCTGCCGGGAAGTACCCCACGTATGCGCAGTACCAGGCCAGCACACCCATGCTGGTGCCGTTGCCCAGGCGACATCGGCAAGGCTCGCCTTGACACCGCACGCCGCTGGCAGGATGCTCACCGGCAGTTCCGAAGCAACTGCTTGAGGCGCGGGCCAAGTACCGGCGCCGGCAGTCAAGGAGGGGAAATCCCATGCACGACATCGTGATTCGCGGCGGCGAACTCGTCGATGGCACCGGTTCGGAGCCGGTGCCGGGCGATCTTGCCATTGACGGCGGCAGCATCGCCGAGGCGGGCGAGGTCAAGGGCCGGGGGCGGCGCGAGATCGACGCCCAGGGCATGACCGTCACGCCCGGCTTCATCGACCTGCACACCCATCTCGACGCCCAGATCGGCTGGGATCCGGCGCTGACGCCGGTGAGCTGGCACGGCGTCACCACCGTCCTCATGGGCAACTGCGGCGTCACGTTCGCACCCTGCAAGCCGGCCGACCAAGAGCTCCTCGCCAGCATGATGGAGACGGTGGAGGACATTCCCAAGAACGCCATCCTCACCGGTCTGCCGTGGGACTGGGAAGACTACGGCGGCTATCTCGATGCCATCGAGCGGCTGAAGCCCGGAATCAACGTCGCCGGCATGGTGGGGCACTGCGCCGTGCGTTTTTATGTCATGGGCGAGCGCGCCGTGGAAGAGCAGGCATCGGACGCCGAGCGCAAGCAGATGGCGGACATCGTCGGCCACAGCATCGACCGCGGCGCGGTGGGCTTCTCCACCAACCGCCACGCACCGCACCGGCTGCCGGACGGCCGCAGCGTACCGGGCACCTT
>VXPR01000372.1:1745-3315 GCA_009839405.1 Gammaproteobacteria bacterium | reverse complement strand
ACGTGCTGGAAGCGAAGGTGCTGACACTCTATCTCGACGCCATCTTCGACGCCGACAGCGGCTGGGAGTGGACGAACCAGCTCTTCTATGAGTCGTATGACACGCTTGGGGAGTCGGGCTATGGCTTCTCGCAGTTCCACGACACGTCGGTGGTGGAGGACCGCCTCGTGGTGGCGAAGGAGTTCCGCCTCGATACGGCAAGCGTGGCGGTGCAGGCTTCGCCATCGGTGCGCTTCACCCGCTTTCGGCATGCGGACGACTACACCAACGAGTATTTCGACCGGCGTGACCTGAGTCGTGCGCCAAGCGCACTTGACACGCGCTTGCTGGCGACGGTGATCGACGACGACTACACCGAGTACTACATCGGCGACTACCTCGACCTCGGCATCGCGGCCCTCGCCAACATCGACTGGGAGTCTGGTCTCAGCCTCCTTGCCGGCGCGCGCTACGACTCCATCGACATGGAGAGCCGGCAACCCATCGACAAGCTCTTGCTGCCGAGTTCCAACAACTTCTGCCTGCCGCCGGGCGACTGCGTGGACGAGCAGGCATCCGCCACCGTGGATGGTGTGTCCTGGACGCTAAGCCTCAGCTACGCCCTCCGAGGCGGCATCGTGCCCTATCTCACCGCGTCGGAACAGGCGACCGTGATCGCCGGACAAGGGGGAGAGATCAGCACCACGAACATCGCCGAAGGCGGCGCCTTCGACACTTCCAAGCTGCGCGAAGCCGGCGTCAAGGGCGAGCTGATCGATGGCGACCTGTACTTTGCACTCGCCACCTACGTGCAGGAACGCACGGATTTCTCGGCCCAGGCCATCGTCACCAACCAAGCCACCGAGACCGAGGGCGTCGAGTTCGAGCTGCGCTGGGTGGCCACGGAGCGGATGCTGCTGACGCTCGGCTACTCGCGCATTGAAGTGGTCAACCTCAACACGCTCGAGAGCGGTTCGCGCTTCAGTTTCATCGGTGCCGACGACGTGCCCGGCATTGCTCCCGAGGCGCTCTACGGCGGCGCCTTGGGCGGCGCCCTTGTCCGCCCCGGCGCGCAAGGCGCCCGTCGTGCCGGCATCCCGGAGAACATCCTCTCCCTCACCGGCACCTACGATTTCGGCAACGGCTTCGCGGTGAGCGCGAGCGTGGTGGATGCAGATTCGGTGCGTGCGGGCTTCTCGGGTTCGGTCACCTTGCCCGCCTACACGCTCGTCAACATCGGCATGGTGTTCGAGACCGAACGCTGGTCCTTCGGCGCGACCCTCAAGAACGCCACCGACGAGCGCTACTTCCGCTCCAACTTCCCCAACCTCTTCGGCGGCGTCATCGTCCTGCCGGAACTCCCACGCCACATTCAGGCAAGGCTCCGCTACCGCTGGTAGCGCCCCCAAGACGGGCGGGGACAAGCCCCGCCCCTACAAAGACACGACACGTTGATCGTTTGGGGAATCTGATTCGAAGCGAGGGCCCCTGGGGGCGAGGGCGTCTCGCCCTCGTACGCGCCGACAGGCGCGCAGGTCGGGAGGAATGCGCTTGCGCGCGGACGCGCCTTGCGGCGCGCAACGAGGGCGAG
>VXPR01000372.1:0-1735 GCA_009839405.1 Gammaproteobacteria bacterium | reverse complement strand
GGGCGGGGCCGCCTGCGCGCGGAGCGGTTGGTGCCGGTGGTGTTGTTGTGTTCGGTGTTGGGGGGGGTGTGCTTCGCGGCGGCCGCCTGCGCGGCCCCCCCCCCCCCGCGCTCCAAAGGGCCCGTGCCGCGGTAAAGACGGGCGGGGACAAGCCCCGCCCCTACGGCCCGTGCCGAATCCACCGGTGCGTTTCAACGCATTCCTCGTAGGGGACGGGCTTGTCCCGTCCCGTCTCGAATCTGTCGAGGCGTCCAGTACGTGTCGGCGCATTCGACACGGGCGGGGACAAGCCCCGCCCCTACGGGGCCCATGGCGAATCCAATAGGCGACCGTACAGGCCTCAAACCAGCGCCTGATATGCCAGCGTCTTGAGTTCCCTGCGGATGGGGTAGGTGGACGAAGGCAGGAGTTGGGTCATGAACACCACGATCAGCTCCTCTACCGGGTCCACCCAGAAGTAGGTGCTTGCGGCGCCGCCCCAGGCGAACTCGCCGGGGGAGTCGAGCACGTTGGCCGCTGCCGGGTCGATCACGACCGAGAAGCCGAGGCCGAAGCCGATGCCTTCGTATGGCGTTTCGCTAAACACCGGTTGTCCCATCGCGGCAAGGTCGCAGTTGCCGGGCAGGTGGTTGCTGGTCATGTACTCGAGCGTCTTGCGTCCGAGCAGGCGGGTTCCGTCCAGTTGCCCCTTGCCGAGGAGCATCTTGGCGAAGCGGTGGTAGTCGTCGATGGTGCCGACCATGCCGCCGCCGCCCGAGAAGAACGTCGGGCGTTCGAGGTAGCGAGAGGATTCCGGATCGTCTTGCAGCCGGTAGGCGGCTGGCGCGACGTATTGGTAGCAGGCGGCGAAGCGACCCTCGGTGCCGGGTCGGACGTGGAAGCCGGAATCCACCATGCCGAGCGGCCCGGCGATCCGCTCCGCCACAAACTCGTCGAGCGCGAGGCCCGAAAACTGCTCCACCAGATAGCCGCACACGTCGGTGGAGCCGCCGTAGTTCCACTTCGTGCCCGGCGCGAACTTGAGCGGGATGCGGGCCAGTTTCTCGATGGTGTCGTTCAAGGTGCCGCCGGAGTCGCTGCCGGTGACCCGGGCGCGGCCATACATCACGTCCACGGGGTGCTCGTTCATGAAGCCGTAGGTGAGCCCGGAGGTGTGCGTCAGGAGGTGCTTGATGGTCATGGGCGCGTCGGGCTTGTGCGTGAGGTAGCGTTCCTCGTCGCCGCCCGCGAACACCTCCAGATCGGACCACGCCTCGATGTACTTGCTCACCGGATCGTCGAGCTGAAAGCGGCCCTCCTCGTAGAGCATCATCAGGGCAACGCTGGTGATGGGCTTGGTCATGGAGTAGAGCCGGAACACCGTGTCGCGGCTCACCGGCACTTCCCGCTCCACGTCGCGGAGGCCCGTGGCGTGGAAGAACGTCTCCTCGCCGCCGCGCGAGACGAGGCAGGCCGCGCCCGGGAACCGCCCCTCTTCCACGTAGTGGTCGACGTGGCCAGCGATGCGGGCAAGCCGCTCCTCGGACATTCCCGTTGCCATGCGATTTCCCTCACCGTTTGCCATTGTTACAGCCCTCGAAAAAACGACGGCCTTGGAGGGAAGGCATTCTGCCTTCCCCACGCGCCACAAGGCGCGTTTCCGCACCCGCACCAGACAAGCGCCTGTCGGCGCTAGGGGCGCGCCCTTCGGGCGCGTCGGCAGAATGCCTTCCCTCCAAAGGCCCCGACAAGCGCC
>VXPR01000135.1 GCA_009839405.1 Gammaproteobacteria bacterium | reverse complement strand
CTACGTCATCGAGGCGGGCGGGCGTCAGCTACTCAACACGCGCCCCTACTCGCCACCCGGCATCACCGTCGTCGCGAGCCGCAGCCACGGCGGCGCCCGACTCGAAGCCTGGCTCAAGACGCTTGCCGAAGCCTTCGGCGACGTGCAGCGCACCCCCGTCGGCAGCTCGCTGAAGTTCTGCCTGCTGGCGGAAGGCCGGGCCGACTTCTACCCACGCCTCGGCCCCACCTCGGAGTGGGATATCGCCGCCGCCTCTGCCGTCCTCGCCGCCGCCGGCGGCATCGTCCGCCAGTTCGACGGCACCCCGGTCCCCTACAACGCCAAGGAGTCGTTCCTCAACCCCGAGTTCTACGCCGCCGCCGACGCCACCCACCCCTGGCAACAACGCTTGCCACCGCTCGAGCCTGCGTAGGGGCGCCGTCCTTCCAACCGAAGCCACCTATAATCCCGCCCCTTTGCTTGCCAGACACCAAGGGAGGGAACCCATGGCCGATGCAGAGAAGCGGCCCAGGCCGCTGCCACGTCCGACGCCAGAGACGCAGCATTTCTGGGACGGGACCCGTGCGGGCGAACTGCGCCTGCAGCGCTGTCTGGATTGCGGCACGGTGTATTTCCCGCCGCGTCCGTTCTGCCCGGGCACCGGTTCCCGCAATGTGGAGGTGTTCCGCGCGAGCGGCAAGGCAACGCTCTTGAGCTACGTCATCAACCACCGTCAGCACCCCTCGTTCGACTCGCCCTACAGCATCGCGCTGGTGCAGCTCGAAGAGGGCCCCACCATGATGACCAACATCGTCGGATGCGAGCAGACCCCAGAGGCGCTCGTACTCGACATGCCGCTCGAGGTCACCTTCGAGGACCACGGCGACATCGTCATCCCGCTGTTCCGTCCCGCTTGAGCCATCGGGAATCGAACGGCCGCTGCGCCCGATGGGGGCGCAGGGCAAGCTGACAAGACAGGAGATCATCCATGACCGTAGCCATCGTCGGCGCCGCCGAAACCACCCAACTCGGCAAGATCCCGGACACGAGCCAAATCGAACTGCACGCAGACGCCGCCCTCAACGCCATGGCCGACGCTGGCCTCGCGCCCAAGGACATCGACGGCGTCGCCACCGCCGGTGAGTCCCCGGTCGGCATCGCCCATTACCTCGGCATCGCCCCGCGCTACGCCGACGGCACCTCCGTCGGCGGCTGCTCCTTCATGTTGCATGTGCGCCACGCCGTGGCTGCCATCGAGGCCGGCATGGCCGACACCGTACTCGTCACGCACGGCGAGAGTGGCCGTTCCGGCATCGGCCGGGGCGGCCGCGGTGGCGGCGGCGGCGCGGGATTGCCGGACCAGTTCGAAGGCCCCTACGGCGGCATGGGCCCCACCACCATGTTCACCATTGGCGTGCTGCGCTACATGAAGCAGTACGGCATGACCCACGAGCAGCTCGCGACCGTGGCGGTGGTGCAGCGCGAATGGGCCAGCATGAGCCCCCGCGCCTCCTACCGCGACCCCATCACGGTGGAGGACGTGATGGCCTCGCGCATGATCGCCTACCCCTTCCACCTGCTCGAATGCTGCCTCGTCACCGACGGCGGCGGCGCACTGATCCTCACGAAGGCCGAACGCGCCAAGGACTTCCCGCAAAAGCCCGTGTACATCATGGGCACCGGCGAGAGCGTCGAGACGCCGATGGTGTCGCAGATGAAGGACCTCACCAGCTCCCAGGCGTTTCGCATCGCCGGCGCCGATGCCTTCAAATCCTCCGGCATCAGCCACGGCGACGTCGATCACCTGAATCTGTACGACGCCTTCGCCCACCTGCCAATTTGGGGGCTAGAGGATCTCGGCTTCTGCGAACGCGGCGAAGCCGCCGGCTTCATCGAGGACGGCAACACCCGCCCCGGCGGCAAGCTGCCCCTCAACACCAACGGCGGCGGCCTGTCCTACATGCATTCCGGGATGTACGGCATGTACGCCTTGCAGGAGAGCGTGCGACAGATGCGCGGTACGGCCCCGGCGCAAGTGCCGGACGCGGAAGTGTCGGTGTGCCTGGGCGTCGGCGGCATGTTCGCCGCCAGCGGCTGCATCGTGATGACCAACAACGAGCCGGCTTGAAGACGCTTCCGCCTTCGCCACGGCAGGTGAGCGGGGGCTGTAGCGGACGAACGAAAGCGAGGCGGCTGGTGTTGGCCTCAACTAGCCGGGCTGTCGAAGCGCGCCCTGTCGGGCGCGCCAGCAACACGCATTGCGCATCGCCCGTGCCGTTTCGCCCTGCCGAGGTGGAACGCCACTTTGGTTCTCGACAGACCCGGCTAATTGAGGACGCCAAATATACACAGCGTCGCATCCGTGGCAATGCGCGAACCGGCTGGCGCACGTGTCTATGATGAGAACCTTCAGACAGTTCAGTCGCTTGCAGCGCCTGAATCCATAGTATTTCCATTATTGGCATCGCGGAGGCGAACGGCAGGAGGACGCCATGATTCCGGTCATTCTCGATACCGACATCGGCACCGACATCGATGACACCTGGGCGCTCGGCATGCTGCTGCGCTCGCCTGAGCTGGACCTCAAGGCGGTCGTCACCAGCCATGGCGACACGGGCTACCGAGCGCGGATCGTCGCCAAGATGCTGACCATCGCGGGACGCACCGACGTTCCCGTCGGCGAAGGCAGCGGCGACGGTCACCTCGCACCCAACCGCCGCGGCCAAGATGGCTGGTTGGGCGATTACCGGGCGTCGGATTACCGCGGCACATATCGTCGCGATGGCGTGACGCTGATGGTCGAGACCATCATGGCGTCGCCGGAACCCGTGACGGTGCTCGCCATCGGTCCGGCGAGCACGGTGGCCGATGCCTTGGCGGCAGAGCCCGCCATTGCCACCAAGGCGCGCTTCGTCGGCATGCACGGCGCCGTGCGACGCGGATACCGCAACAGCGAAACCCCCGTGCCGGAATACAACGTCTTCCTCGACGTAGCCGCGTTCCGCGCCGTGCTGGCCGCAGACTGGGAAATTGTCCTCACACCCCTCGACACCTGCGGCATCGTCCTCCTCGAAGGCGACGAATATCGCCGCGTTCGCGACTCGAACGACCCGCTCATGCAGGCGGTGATGGCCAATTACCGCACTTGGGCCAAGGCGGCCGATATCGAGGAGATGGCCGAACGCCGAAGCTCAACCTTGTTCGACACGGTGGCTGTCTATCTCGCCTTTGCCACGGACCTCCTAGAGATGGAACAGATCCGTCTCGCCGTCCGCGACGACGGCCTCACCTACGAATCCCCAGACGGCAGCCTAGTCCAGGCGGCCCTCGCCTGGCGCGACCTCGACGCATTCCGCGAT
>VXPR01000529.1 GCA_009839405.1 Gammaproteobacteria bacterium | reverse complement strand
CGCGCTGTCGCCCTCGGGCGTACGGTGGGCCGGGTGTGGGGTGTGTTACCGTCGGGCGCCCCGCCCCGCCCCGCGCGGCCGGCGGGCCCCCCCCGAGACGGGACAGGCCCGTCCCCTACGTATGGGGTTGGGCTGGGTTCCATGCGACACTCACTGCACCAACGTGCCGCAGGGAAAGCGGGTCAGGAGGACAGCCCCATGCACGAGCTGTCGATGGGAGCGCTCTTACTCATCATCGTCGTGCTGACGATCATGTCTGCCTTCTTCGCCGGCTCCGAGACGGCGATGATGGCGCTCAATCGCTATCGCCTGCGGCACCTGGCCAACGAGGGGCATCGCGGAGCACGCAAGGCCAACCACCTCCTGCAGCGGCCGGACCGGTTGCTCGGCGTCATCCTTGTCGGCAACAACGTCGTCATCTTTCTCACCGCCTCGTTCGCGACGGAGGTGTCGAACCGCATTGTCGGCGACACGGCCGGCCCCTTCATCGGCGCCGTGGTACTTACGGTGTACATGCTCATCTTCGCCGAGGTAACGCCGAAGACCGTCGCTGCGGCACGCCCCGAAACCCTCGCCTTCCCCTCCTCCTACATCCTCCAGCCGCTCCTCAAGATCTCTCATCCGCTCGTGATATTCGTCAATTGGTTCAGCAACTTGCTGGCGCGACCGCTGATCGCGCGGGCACCCGCGAAAACCGAGCAACTGTCGGTCGCCGAACTCAAGACCGTGCTGAACGAACACACCACCTTGCCGCCGGAGCGGCAAGCCATGCTGGTGGGCATCCTCGATCTCGAGAATGCGACGGTGGAGGACATCATGGTTCCCCGCGGCGCCATCATCGGCATCGACATCGAAGACGACCCGGCCACGATCGTCGCGCTGATCGAGAGCGCCCAGCACACCCGCCTGCCGGTGTATCGAAACCACATCGACAACATCGTCGGCATCCTCCATCTGCGCCGCGCCGCCCGCCTTGCCGGCGAGACGTTCACCAAGTCTGATCTCCTGCGCGAGACCGAGGAGCCCTACTTCGTGCCAGCCAGCACGCCGCTGCACACCCAGCTCTACAACTTTCAGGCGGAGAAGCGTCGCATCGCGCTGGCGGTGGACGAATACGGCGAAATCCAGGGCATGGCAACGCTCGAGGACTTGCTCGAAGAAATCGTTGGCGAGTTCACCACCGACTTCACGCCCAGACTCGGCGAAGTGCCTCAGGAAGTGGACGGCACCTACACCATCGACGGCAGCGCCCTCGTGCGCGACGTGAACCGCGCCCTTGCATGGGAACTCCCCACAATCGGCCCGCGCACGATGAACGGCCTCGTGCTGGAGCACTTGGAGTCGTTCCCGGACGGCAACGTGAGCGTGCGCATCGGCCCGTACGTGCTCGAGACCGTGCTGGTGGCAGAAAACCTGGTTCGCACCATCCGCGCCTCCGTCCTGCCCGCCAAGACTGCATGACCCTGGACGCGAAGTGGGGCCGCGGGAGTGAGTGACGCCCGATGACCGATCTCATTCGCCCAAACGAACTGCGAGGCGATGCGCACGACTGGACAGGCCGATTCCGCGGCCAAGACGTCTGGGACGTGCTGACGGCCGCCCGCGCCGGCGACTCAAACCGCCTCCGCCCGCTCCTGAGTCGCGTGCCCGACATCGTGGCAGCGGAATACTGGTACACGCCTCCCCTGCACTTCGCTGTGCGAGAAGGCCACGCCGCAGCTACATGGTTGCTGCTCGACGCGGGGGCCGACATCTCCCACCGCACCCTCTACGGCGGCGAGACCCTGCTGCAGGTGGCCACCGAGCGCGGCCACGAGGAAGTCGCCGCCATCATCCGCTCTGAAATGGAGCGGCGCTTCGCCGGGGACGGCACCACCCACCACATCCACGAAGCGGTTCAGGCCGGCGACCTCGATGCCGTGTCTGCCCTCTTGGACGCAGATGCCGCGCTCGTCAATCGAGGCGACGCATTGGGCCGTCGCCCCCTGCACTATGCGGTTGAGAACGTCGGGGAAGGTGGAGCGGGCGAGGGGCTTCCCCTCCCGGAAGGAGCGGAAATGCTGGACCTGCTGCTCGATCGCGGCGCCGACATCGACGCTACGGGCTTCAGCAGCGACGACCGGCTCGGCGGTCAAGGATTCCGCCCCATCACCCTCGCCCTCTGGCAGCATCCCTACTGGCCACAGCGCAATGACTACGACACTGCGCGTCGGCTCCTCGATCGTGGCGCGGAATACACGGCCACCATTGCCGCTGCCCTCGGCGACGAGGAACGCCTGCGCGAACTCTTGCGTCGCGATGCCAGCCTTGCAGACCAACCGGAGCCCGGCGGCAAGCGCCCCATCTCCGCCGCCGCCGAACGCAACCACGCCGCCATCGTCGATCTGCTGCTCGACGCCGGCGCCGATCCCAACCTTCCCGAAGGGCCGAACTGCCCCCGCGGCTATGCCCTTTGGGCAGCATCCCGCTTCGGCCACCGAACCGTCGCAGAGCGTCTGCTCAAGGCCGGAGCGGACCCAAACGCAATGGTGGAGTCCTCCGGCACGCCCACGTCCTCTGCCGTGGACGACGACATGCGAGCGCTGATGTACTGCTACGGCGGCCGCATGGACTTCATGGGCCACTTCTGGAAGGGCAACATCGACGCGCTCGCAGCCCTCTTGGACGCAAAGCCCGAGCTCTTCGACGAAGGCGCCTGCGCCGACGGCTTCACCATGTGCGTCAGCGAAGGGCACGAGTGGATCATCCGAATGATGCTGTCACGGGGCCTGCGCGTTCCGGGTGTCGTGACGATCTGCCAAACCTACCTGTGGCGGAACCTTGACCTCGCACGCCTTCTGCTCGAACACGACATGGACCCGAGCCTGCCGAACTGGCAGCAAGTGCGCCCCCTGCACCACATGGCCGCCAAGGGCGAGGTTGCTGCCGCCCGCCTCTTCCTCGAATTCAACGCCGACCCATTCGCCCGCGACGAGGAGTACCTGTCGACCCCACTAGGCTGGGCCGCCCGCGCCGGCCAAGAGGAGTTCGTTCGATTCTGGCTCGACACGGTAGACGGTGCGTTGGCAGCAGAGCCGGCAACACCGCAATGGGCAAATGCAGCCGCTTGGGCTCGATGCCGGGGGCACGAGAGCGTCGCCCGATTGCTGTCCTAGCATCCGGGGCTAGGCGGCTGCGCCGTAGAAAACGGCGCTTGCGCCGGAGCTGAGAGAACCCTCCCCTGCGAGCCCCCCCTCCGAAAGGCGAGGTGCTTTTCGACTCCCCCGCAAGGGGGGGAGTGACAGGAATGCCCTCGCATCCCCAACGACGGCGGTGGCGCGCACTGTCCTGTCACTCCCCCCTTGCGGGGG
>VXPR01000367.1 GCA_009839405.1 Gammaproteobacteria bacterium | reverse complement strand
GCAGTTCGCGTAGCGAACTGCCAACGCGCCCGCAAGGGCGCGCAAGCACGTACAAGGGAGGAGTTCGCCCCAATGCTTAAGCACTTTCTGGTGCCGGAAGAGGATCAGGTACTAGTTTCGGAACAGGCGGCGCGGGCCGGCACGCAAGCGGTGTTCGAGGCGATGGGAGTTCCCGAGGCCGATGCGGCGCTTTGCACCGACGTGCTGATCACCAGCGACCTTAGGGGCTGCGAGAGCCACGGCATCTCCAACACCTTGCGCCAGTACGTGGCCGGCTACCGGGCCGAGCGCATGAACCCGGTACCCAACGTGAGGACGGTGCGCGAGTCGGCCGTCAGCGCTACTCTCGATGCCGACACAGCCATCGGCTTGCAGGTGGGGCCGAAGGCCATGGAGATCGCGATGGAGAAGGCCGAAGAGTTCGGCATGGGCGCGGTCGGCGTGCAGAACTGCGGCCATGTGGGGATGCTCGCCTACTATCCACTCATGGCCATCGAGCGGGACATGATTGGCGTGTGCATGGTGTCGGCCGGGGGACACCTCATGGTGCCGACGTTTGGCTCCGAGACGGTGTTCGGCACCCATCCCATCGCCTGGGCCGCGCCGGCCGACGAGATGCCGCCGTTCGTGTTCGACGTGGCGACGACGCAGGTGGCCGCCAACAAGATCATGCTCACGCGCCGCATCGGCTCGAAGCTCGAGCCTGGCTGGATCACGGACCTTGAAGGCAACCCCATCATGGATCGGGTGGATGCCCCCGACTACGGCAAGTTCTTCATGCCCCCCTTCGGCGGCACCCGGGAGAACGGCAGCCACAAGGGCATGGGCTTTGCGACCGTCGCCGACATCATGTCGGGAATCCTCTCCGGCAACGGCCCCGGCTTTATGGCTGGCGGCGGCAAGCTGTCGCAGTTCGTCATGGCCTTCCGCATCGACGCCTTCACGGACCTCGCCAAGTTCAAGGAAGACATGGATGCGCTGCTCCGCCGCATCGCCGACATGAAGCCGGCCAGCGGTCACGAGCGCGTGTACTACGCCGGCCTGATCGAACACGAGGAGGCGGCCAGCCGCCGGGAGCTCGGCATCCCGTACCACCGCGAGGTAGTGGAGTGGTTCAACGGTGCCAGCGCGGAGTTGAACCTGAACCTGCGCTGGCCTTGAGGGGCACTCGGAGGGGCACCCGAGGGCTCCTCATCTTTAGAATACTATTTTGAAAATCAATTAGTTGAAGAGTATCTTCCACGCTAGTAGTCTGTCGGACTTGGCGGCGGCCCACTAGTGTGCCGACGCATGTGTCGCCCCTACACAAAGGTGTCGGTCAAGCCTCGGGCCGTAGGGGCGACGCATGCGTCGCCCGTCTCGGGTGGCCACCATCAGGCTAGGCCAATTCCCTCGTTCTCCTTTGCCATGTGGGCAGCTTCCATCCGGCGATGCACCCGGCGACGAAGCCGGCGATGTGTGCCTCGAACGAGATCTCCATCGCACTCGGCAAGAGCCCACGCAACAGCCCGCCGTACAGGACGCCGGCGAGGATGGCCAGCAAGAACGACGACAGCCGGCGCTCGGAGATGCCCCTTGCGAGCACGAAGCCGAGATAGCCGAAGACGAGACCGCTCGCTCCCACATGCATTCCGCTGCGTCCGAAGCACCAAAGCAGCAGCCCGCCAATCAGGCTGATGGCGATGGTGGCGAGCGCAAGTTGCGCGCCGTTTCGCAGGGCGATGATGCCCGCGAGCCCCGCGAGAGGCAGCGTGTTCACCGCCAGATGTGCAAGCGAAGCGTGAACGAAGGCCATGCCGGCCACACCCCACAGACCATTCAATGACCTCGGCTCGAGTGCCAGCAAGCCCACCACTTGCGGATCGATCAGGCCCCACAGCGAGACCAGCCAGATCGATGCGAGGAAAGCGCCAAGACCCGTCCATGTCGAGGGGCCGCCGCCACGCCTTGGTGGGTTGGCGCTCTTCGGTTCCAACCCGAGGACGGTGGAGCTCTCGGCCGAGGCAGTACGCCTCAAACGAAGTGCAGCCAATGGTCGAACGCCGGATCTTCGCCAGCCACGATGGCGCGATAGCGTCCCGCCAGCCGTGCAGTCGTCGGGCCAGGCGCACCGTCGCCAACCGGTTCATTGTCGATGCGAACCACCGGCCAAACACCCACGGACGTGCCGGTGAGGAACACCTCCCGCGCTGACTTCAGCGCAGCCTCCGTCAAGGGGGTTTCGCGGCATGTGAGCCCTTCGGCATCGGCAATGCCCATCACCGAGGAACGGGTGATGCCGAGCAGCACGCGGTCGCCTTCTGGCGTCAGAAGCTCTCCAGCTTCGTCCACCACGAACAGGTTCATCGTCGGCGCTTCCGCTACATGCCCGTGCTCGTCGAGCAGGATCACGTCGTCGTAGCCCTCGCGTCGCGCCTTCCACTTCGCCGTCATGGGCGCCGTGTAGCTGGCCGCAACCTTGGCGTGGGGCGGGATGACGTCCTCTCGGCGACCGGACTTGTCGCGTTCGACCTTCAGCGACAGGGTCTGCCGGCGTCGCAGTTCGCCGGGGTTCTTGGCGATGATGTCTGTGGCGCTGTCGTAGGCGGCGATGAACACCGCGACGCGCGGGTCCTGGGGCACCAGTTCCACCTCCACGGACGGGATCAGCGCGCTGATCTTGATGGACGTGGCACCAGGGTTGTGCCGCACGGCGTCGGCACAGGCCTCGATCAGCTCATCGGCGCCCCATGCGAGCGGCAGGCCGACGATCCTGCAGGTCGTCAGCAGGCGTTCCACGTGGTCCCGCAGCCGGAACACCGCGACACCCCGGATCGTCTCGCGAACGCTCACATAGTCGAACGCGAGCGAGCCCCGCTGCAGGCTCTGCGAAAGCACATGCACGGTGGCCTCGTCCCAGGCGATGAACTTGCCGTCGCGCCAGATCAATCGCTCGCTCATGTCATCCCCAAAGGCCGGTGTCGGGCATCGATACCACGCCGTCATTGTAGTGAAGGCCGCCCGGACGGTCCCTTGCCAGCAGCAGGGGGCCGTCCAAGTCCACGAAACGCGCGTGGCCAGCCAGCATCAGTGCCGGCGCCATTGCCAGGGAGGTGGCAACCATGCAGCCGAGCATGACTTCGAAGCCGAGACGCCTCGCTTCCTGGACCACTGCGATGGCCCGGGTGAGGCCGCCGGTCTTGTCAAGCTTGATGTTGACGATCTGGTAGCGTCCGGCGAGGCTCGTAAGTTCGGAGCCGTCGCGGACGCTCTCGTCGGCACCTAGAGGAACGGGGCTGTCGTAGGCCCTGAGGATTTCATCGGCTTCGGCCGGCCGCGGCTGGTAGATGAGCTCCACTCAAAGATCGGAGG
>VXPR01000371.1 GCA_009839405.1 Gammaproteobacteria bacterium | reverse complement strand
GGGTTAGATGTGTTTAAGTGACTTCGTTGGTGGAGATGGTGTAGAGCCGTCGGTCGCCCGTTAGCTGACGGGCGATGGCGAGCGTGGCCGGATGGCGGGCGTAGTCGAACAGGATGGGGTCCGTCTCCAAGTTCATGATCTTGTTGATGCCGTGTATCGGCGTCTTCGGCGTCACGGCACCCTTCACGACCATCACGTCGCGCATCACCGTCATGTCGGGCGGGGCATTGCCTTGCGCGATGTCGAGGAAGCGGGCGTTGTAGCGTTCCTGCTCTGCCGGCTCGAGCAAGCCGGGCACCAACACGAAGCCCTCGCGATGGAACTCGTCAATCTGCTGCTTGGTCAGCACGGCGCCCCCTCGTCTTGCCGGGCAGGCTAGATTCCGAGGAACCTTTTCGCAAGCGCCGGCCCCGCGCCTTCGTCCTCATGCTTGAAGAAAGCGAGGCCACGCAAGGCACCCGTCTGCTCGGCCCGTTCCCGCCACAAGGCCAGGGCCGCATCGTCGTAGTCCTGCTTTCGCAGCCGAAAATACGTCCAGTCCGTGGTGGCGAAGAAGGTCGGTAGATCCAGCTTGCCGTCCTCGGAGACGCAGATGGCGGCGTCGTGCCTCCTTAGCGTCTCAGCAATCTCCTCGTCAAACCAAGACCGGTGGCGAAACTCCAGCGCTACCGGCAGCTCCTTGGGCCACGTGCCAAGGAAGCCATCGAGCACCCGGGCATCCTTGCGGACATAGGGCGGAAGCTGGAACAGCACGCAACCTAGCTTGTTGCCAAGCGTCCGCACCTTGTCGGCCAGATACGAGGTTGCGTCTTCGCAATCCACCAGCCTTGCCTTGTGCGAAATGCTGCGCGACGCCTTGATGGCGAAGCGGAAGTGCTCCGGCACGGCGTCACGCCATGTGTCCAATGCCTTGCTCGACGGCATCCGATAGAAGGTGTTGTTGATTTCCACCGCTGGCAACTGCGTCGCGTACCAGCCCAGCATGGCGTCGGGCTTGATCTTCTCGGGGTAGAAGCTGCCCTTCCATTCCTTGTAGCTGTAGCCGCTCGTTCCCGCCAGCCACTCCATCGGTGCGCTCCTGCCACGTGCGCGCCGCACCATAGCAGACGCGGTTTGCGATGCCTTCAAGACCGGGCGACGGCGCCGCCGTCGATGACGATGTTCTGGCCGTGGATGGCATCGGCGCGCGAGCTGGCGAGAAACAGCACGAGGTCGGCTACTTCCTCGCGCCGGGCGATGCGCCGGATGGGTATGCGGGCGGCAACGTGGGGTTCCACCTCCTCCCAGGTGTCGCCCCAGCCTTCGCGGGCGGCTCGACGCATGTAGCCAGCCTCGACTTCCGGAGTGCGGATCATGCCGGGCGAAACGAGGTTCACGCGGATGCCGGTGCCGGCCACCTCCTGGGCGAGGCTCGAGGTCATGGTCACGAGGGCAGCCTTGGCGGAGTAGTAGTGCGGGTTGCGCGCCGCCGGTGCGAGGGTGCCGGCGGTGCCGAGGTTGATGATTCGGGCGCTTGTGCGTTTGCGCATCTCGGGCAGGAAGCGGCGGATCATGCGCTGTGCGGACAGCACATTGGTCTCGTACATGGCGAGCCAGTCTGAGTCGGAAGCAGCCTCCCAGCGACCACCGCTGGCGGCGCCGTAGTTGTTGACGAGAATGTCCGGCGCCGCGCCGACCAGCTCCGCCACGGCCGCGGCGCCCTCTTCGGTGCGAATGTCGCCAGACACCGCCGTGCCGCCGCCGATTTCGGCCACGGCGGATTGGGCCTCGTCGGGTTCGAAGCCGTGGACAAACACCCGCGCGCCCTCGCCAGAAAAGGCGCGGGCGATTGCCAGCCCCGTCCCACGGTGGCTGCCCGTGACCAGCACGGTCTTGCCATTAAGCTCCAGATCCATTGGCACTCCCTTCTGTCCGTAGTCCTCTGGAGGGAAGGCATTCTGCCTTCCCTACGCGCCGATAGGCGCGCTGACCTTCAGGCTCGCCGAAGAGGCGCCCATCGGCGCTAGGGAAGCCTTCAATGCCTTCCCTCCAGAGGGCCGTGCGATACTGCGCGGTCGCGTTGCCGGGCACCGAAGCGAGGGCGTGGGGCTGGCCGTCTTGGACGAGTTTGAGGACATTCGTCCGTATCGAGATGCGGAGGTTGCCGGTGTTCTGGCGCGGCTGCTCGACACCGGCGAGCTCATCGAGCTTGCCGCGGCGCGGATTGCGCCGACGTGGCACCGATTGCTGCCGGGCCTGGTGCGCCATTGGGTTCGAGCCCTGCTACGGCGCCGCCTCAAGGGCGTGGCGTCGGTGGCGGACATGCAGCAACTGCTCTCTACCCATGTCGAGAAGCTGGTGCGCAAGACCATGACCGAGTTCAGCTACGCCGGCGTCGAGCATTTGCAGCGCGGCGTGCCGCATCTGTTCGTCTCCAACCACCGCGACATCGCCGTGGATCCGGCCCTCGTCAACTATGCGATCTGGCTCGAAGGCCACGAGACCGCCGAGATCGCGGTGGGCGACAACCTGTTCAATCGCCCGTTCGAAAGCGATCTCATGCGCCTGAACAAGAGCTTCGTGGTGCCGCGTGGCGGTGGCAGCGCCCGCGCGCAATACGCGGCGCTCAGACGCACTTCGGCCTACATTCGCCATACGCTCGAGTCCGGCACCTCGGTGTGGATCGCCCAGCGCGAAGGTCGCACCAAGGACGGCTTCGACCGTACGGACCCGGCACTCTTGAAGATGCTGGGGCTGGCCTGGCGCAAGGAAGTCGCTGAGCCCTTCGGCTGGCTGCAACGCGTGCGTTTGGTGCCGGTGTCGCTCTCCTATGAACTCGACCCTTGCGCGGCCATGAAGGCGCGGGAACTGTATCTGCGCGACCGTGACGGCGCATACGCGAAGGCGCCGGATGAGGACTTCCGCAGCATCGAACTCGGCATCCTCGGCTTCAAGGGCCGCGTCCACGCCCATTTCGCACGGCCCGTCGAGACCAGCTTCGAATCGGCGGAAGCGCTTGCGGACTTCATGGATCGAACGATCGTGGGCAATCTCGCGGTGTACCCCACCCACCACTGGGCTGAGGCGGAACTCGGCGGCGCGGGCGCGGAAACACACCTGCGCTCGATGACGGACCGCGTCCGCCGCGAACTGACAGAGGCGCGCAAGGCTTGCCCACCGGAACACGCGCCTTGGCTAGCGGCTCAATACGCCAACCTGATCGAGAGCAAGCGGGCCTTGGCTGACAGGGAGGATTGACGAGGCATGTGCGGTGCGATGGCCGGCCAACCCGCGTTGGAACGCACCGATGGATTCGACACATGTCCGTAGGGGCGGGGCTTGTCCCCGCCCGTGTCGAGTCCATCGCAGCGTCA
>VXPR01000434.1 GCA_009839405.1 Gammaproteobacteria bacterium | reverse complement strand
GACTCCCCCGCGAGGGGGGAGTGACAGGAAGGTGCACGCCACGACCGTTGGGGGTGCTAGGGTGATTGCCGACATCCCAAAGCGTCGATTTCCTACAAGACGCGACTGCGTTGGCCTACATACCGCGGCCCGTGACCGCGCCAGAATCGGCCGCTCCAAACCACCTTGGGGTGCGCCATGACCGAACTCGAAAGACTGCTCCAGCGGCGGCTGGACGAGCGCCGTCGCAATCTCGTCGGCCACGCTGGCGTGCGGGAGCGCTGGGTTCTCGAGTGCCGGTCGATTGCCAGGCGCATCGCCGACTGGCTGCGACCGCTTGAGACCAAGGGCTATGTGGACGTGAGCTTCGTGGCGACGCCGATCCACGAAGAGCTGCTTGGCGACTACGAGGCCGAGGGCGTGCGGCTCGTGTTCGTCGATGAGCGGGTGCTCAGTCTCGTGCCGGTGGCCCGGCATGTGCTCGGCGCCGACGGTCGCATCGATGTCATGTCTGTCAACGCCTGTCTCGCCATGCTGATTCGGCGCGACGGCGAGTGGTGCTTTGCCCGACGGGAGGAGCGCACCGGGCCGCCGCTGACGTGGAAGCTCAACCGCGACAGCTTCCACGATTTCCTGGTTGGGTTCATCCGCTAGCAGCTCGGCTGTAGAACGCCGCCACCCACCGTCGGGGCATGCCATGCACGAAATCACCGTGGAGTCGCTGATCGACGACTATCTGTTCGCGCTGCGGTGCATCCGCAACCTCGACGAAAACCACTTCCTGTATCTCACGCCAAAGGAGCGCGACGCCATGCGCGGCACCCTCGTGGAAGAGACGCGCCAAGACCATGCCTTCAAGCTCCTGGCGCTGATCGATGCCGCCTTGCGCAACGATTTCCACCAGAGCCGCGCGAATCGGCGGCGCGACCCCCTATCGATGCTGCAGCGGGAACTGCACACGGAGTACCGCAACGAAGTGCGTGGCAACCCGCGCTCCAGGGACGTAGCCCGCCGCATTGCTGTGGCCCGCATCCTGCTCGCGCTCGAACGCTACGCCTCGCCCTTGAGTGGCGCGGCCAAGCGCGACTGCCGGGTCGCCCGCAACTACCTGCCGTTTCTGCGCTGGTACCCCGAGCGCCATGCCCCGAAGGGACCGATGCCGTTCGTTGCCGACCCGGAAGACCTCGTGGAACTGCACAGGCGCTTGCAGCAACGGGTGTTTGACCGGGAAGACGTGGTGTAACGACACTTAGAAGGCGGCTATAGTGCGCGCCCGAAACGAATGCGCCTCGCCGAGGCACCCGTCATGCGTCGAATCCTCGTCACCAGTGCGCTGCCGTACGCCAACGGCGCGATCCATCTCGGCCATCTGTTCGAGCATGTCCAGACGGACATCTGGGTGCGATTCCAGCGCATGATGGGCAACGAGTGCACTTACGTCTGTGCGGACGACGCCCACGGCACGGCGACCATGCTGCTCGCGGAAAGCGAGGGCGTGACGTCCGAGGCGTTGATTGAGCGGCTGCGGGGCGAGCACGAGGCGGACTTCAAGCGCTTCCACATCAGCCACGACAATTACTACTCCACCCACTCGCCGGAAAACGAGCGCTATTCGAGCCTGATCTACACCCGTCTCGCCGAGCGCGGCTACACGTTCACGCGCGAGGTGGAGCAGCTCTACGACCCGGAGCGGGGCCTCTTCCTTGCCGATCGGCAGGTGCGCGGCACCTGCCCTCGCTGCGGCGCGGAGGATCAGCCCGGCGACAACTGCGATGTGTGCGGTGCCACGTACGACGCGGTGGACCTCGGCAGTCCGCGCTCGGTGCTGTCCGATGCCGAGCCGGAACTCCGCCGCTCGGAGCATTACTTCGTGGATTTGGCCAAGTTCGAGTCGTTCCTGCGCGAGTGGACCGCGAGCGACGCCGTCCAGCCCGAGGTGACCAACAAGCTGTCGGAATGGCTCGACGGCGGCCTCAAGCCTTGGGACATCAGCCGCGACGAACCCTACTTCGGCTTCCCCATACCCGGTGCCCCAGGCAAGTTCTTCTACGTCTGGATGGACGCGCCGGTGGGCTACATGGCGAGCTTCGCCAACCTCTGCGAGCGTACCGAGGGGCTCGACTTCGACGATTTCTGGCGCCCGGACAGCGACGCCGAGGTGCATCACGTCATCGGCAAGGACATCGTCAACTTCCACTGCCTGTTCTGGCCGGCGGTGCTGTCGCAATCGGAATTCCGCACGCCCACCAGGGTACACGTGCACGGCTTCATCACCGTGGACGGCGCCCGGATGTCGAAGTCGCGCGGCACCTTCATCAACGCCGCCACCTATCTCGATCATCTCGACCCCGAGTACCTGCGCTATTACTTCGCCACCAAGATGGCGGCGAATACCGACGACATGGACATCAACCTCGACGATTTCGTCCAGCGCGTGAATTCGGACCTGGTCGGCAAAGTGGTCAACATCGCCTCCCGCTGCGCCGGCTTCATCGGCAAGAACTTCGGCGGTACCCTCACCGAGCGGGTGCACGACGAGGCACTCTGGCGCGAGGTGTCGGACGCCCGGCATGGTCTTGCGGAACTGTTCGAGCGCGGCGACGTGGGGCGGGCGGTGCGCGAGATCACGGCGCTGGCAGATCGCGCCAACCGCCACATTGCCGCCCACGAGCCGTGGAAGGCGGTGCGAGATCCGGAGCGACAGGACGAGGCGCACGAGGTGTGCTCCCTCGGCATCAACGTGTTCCGGGCGCTCGCGGTGTACTTAAAGCCAATCCTGCCGGCGATGGCGGAGCGGGCGGAGTCGTTTCTGGGCGTGGCGCCTTTGTCTTGGGAGGATGCGGCCGAGCCGCTACGCGGGCACAGCATCGAAGCCTTTCAGCCGCTGTTCCAGCGCATGGATCGCAAGGCGCTGAATCGGGTCGTGGAAGCGACCCGCGGCGAGGCAAAGGAGCAGGAGCCGTCAGCGGGTGCCGCCGACGAGAAAGCGAGCGACGGCGACACCATCTCCATCGACGAGTTTCTGAAGGTGGATCTGCGCGTTGCCCGCATTGCGGCCGCGGCGCCGGTGTCGGGCGCGGACAAGCTGCTCGAACTCACGCTGGATCTCGGCGACCATCAACGTCGCGTTTTCTCCGGCATCAAGTCGGCCTACGACGCGCAGGACCTCGTCGGTCGGCACACCGTCGTCGTTGCCAACCTCGCCCCTCGCAAGATGCGTTTTGGCACCTCTGAGGGCATGGTGCTCGCGGCCGGCGAGGGCGACAAGGAGATCTTCCTCCTCGCGCCAGACCCCGGCGCCAAACCGGGCATGGTCGTGCGCTAGCGCATGTGCAAGGCGGGTCTTCGGAGGGAAGGCATTCTGCCTTCCCTGCG
>VXPR01000085.1 GCA_009839405.1 Gammaproteobacteria bacterium | reverse complement strand
GCACGCACGGACCGCGCCTTGCGGCGCGTGGGAGGGCAAGATGCCCTCCCCCCAAGTACTCGCCCCAAGGTCGCCCTCGCGGTGCGTGGCCGGCGTCAGTTCCTTCCGCGACAGCGACTCGGCGTTCCCGGCAGGGTGGGAATTCCGAAGTGGTTGGTTTGCCGGGGAAACCATCGCATTTTCGGCGCAAACGGGGTTTGATGGTGGTTTCGCCGCCGGAGTCCTTTCCATGCAGCAAGTTCGTTCAGCCGTGCCTCGTTTCGCCGGCTTCGTTGCCGTTGTCCTCTGTGTAACGGCACTTGCCGATGTGTCGCCCGCGCGTCTTGCTCGGCTCGATAGTTTCCTCGAGGGCTATGCAGACGAAGCGCGCCTTGCCGGGGCGGTGTTGCAGGTGACCCATGACGGGGACACGGTCTATCACCGGGCGGTGGGCTTTCGGGACAGGGAAGCTGGTGCCGCGATGCAGCCAGACTCGATCTTCCGGATCGCGTCGATGTCCAAGGCCGTCGTCAGCGCCGCGGTGCTGATGCTCCAAGAGCAGGGCGCCTTGGTCATCACCCAGCCGGTGGCGGATTTCCTGCCCGAGTACGCCGCCACCAAGGTCGCCGTGGCCGGCGAGGACGGCAGCTACGAAGTGGTGGATGCCGCCCGGCCCATCACGATTCGAGACCTCCTCACCCACACCGCCGGGATTGGCTACGGCTACGGTCCCGCGGCCCAGGAGTGGCAAGCCGCCGGCATTCAGCACTGGTACTTCGGCCACCGCGACGAACCCATCCGCGAGACCGTGCGCCGCATGGCGGCATTGCCGATGGACACCCAGCCGGGCGAACGGTTCGTGTACGGCTATAACACGGACATCCTTGGTGCGGTCGTGGAGGCGGCAAGCGGCCAACCCCTTGATGCCTTCCTGGCGGCCCAGATGTTCGAGCCGCTCGGCATGGTGGACACCTCGTTCTACCTGCCGGGCGAGAAGTCGGAGCGTCTCGCGCTGGTGTACGCGCTGAATGACGAGGGCGCAATCGAAGTGGCTCCCGACGACACGCCCTCCCACGGCCAAGGCCACTATCTCGAAGGCCCGCGAGCCAGCTTTTCCGGCGGCGCGGGACTGCTCTCTACCAGCGCCGATTACACGCGCTTCCTCGAGGCGATGCGCCGAGGTGGTGAACCGATCCTCGGGCGCAAGTCGGTGGAACTCATGACGGTGAATCACCTTGGCGAGCTGCCGAACCTTCTGCCCGGAACCGGATTTGGCCTCGGCTTTGCGGTGCGGGTCGATCCTGCCGGAGCGGGGCAGCTTGGTTCCGTTGGCGAGTTCTCCTGGGGCGGCGCCTACCACACCCAGTATTGGGTCGATCCGGCGGAGGAGCTGACGGTGGTGTACATGACGCAAACGCTCCCGGCGACGGGCCTTGACGACTTTGCCAAGATTCGGGCGCTCATCTATCAGGCGGTGGAGTAGGCTGGTGGCGAGCAATGGAGGCGGCTTAAGTGAACCAATCGATCGGACGCGGCATCGTGCGGCGGCGACCGGATGGCTACCACATCGTGGCGTTCGAGCGTCCGGTGCACCATTCGGTGGAACGAGTGTGGTCTGCGATCACTGCGCCAGAGGAACGCGCCGTGTGGGCGCCCGGCATCCGCTTCGATCCTGCACCGGACGCACGCTTCGACATCTGGTTCGGCGACGAGTGCGAAGGCCCGTCGCATGTGTCGGGCCACCTGTCGAACTTTCACCCGCCTCGCAGCATCGCTCTCGGCTCGATTTCGATCGAACTCGCGCGCCCTGACGGGCGCGTTGGCAGTTCGCTCGCGCGAACTGCTGGCCTTCGAGCCCCGGTGGGGTGCGTGATCCACTTCTCGGACGTGCTCTGGTTCGACAACAAGCGCACGAAAGTCGACTTCGCCAACGCCGTACTGGCCGGATGGCATCGCTTTCTCGACACGCTGGAAATCTGGCTGAACGAAGGCCGTCCGGCGCTCGACCTGCCGGAACCGGACTATGCGAGGGCTTTCGTCGAGGGGCGCGACTCTTTGGGGAGTCTCTGAGCAAGTCCGGACCGGGGCCTTTGGGCCTTCGCTCGCCTGCGTTACTATCGCCGACCAGCAAGAAGACTCGGGGACATCCAAATGTCGCAGTTCTCGGCAAAGGCAACCAAAAAGCGTTACATGGAGGAACTCGACCCGGTCGAGTTCATCGGCGTGATCGAGGAGGGCGGGCGCAAGTTCAACGAGGAGTGCGACCGGCTCGGCATCTCCCGCGTGATTGTGCTCGACGGGAAGACGGTGCTCTACCATCCTGATGGGTCCCACACGCCGCTGCCGGAGCCCTACGACCGCGAGGCGGTGATGGCTATTTTCAGCCAGTACAAGGTGTCACTCGATGGCATCCGCCACCACTGACGGGCCGCGCTTCACCATATTCGCGGGGCCGAACGGGTCCGGCAAGTCCACAGCCTACCTTCGCTTTCTTGAGGCGGGCTACGATGCCGGCGAGTACCTGAATCCGGACGACATCGCCAAGGAACTCGGCGCGGCTTCCAGTGCACCGGCCGTCATTGACCTGCGCGCCGGTCGGGAAGTGATTCGGCGCAGCCGCGGGCTGATGCAGGCTCTGCGTCCCTTCGTGCGCGAAACGACCTTGTCGAGCCGGGAGATACTGCGCAGCGTGTCCGCTGCAGCGGATGCCGGCTACCGGGTCGTCATGGTGTTTGTCGCCATTGGTTCAACAGCTGCAACCAAGACGCGAGTTGCCCTACGCGTCGTAAGCGGCGGCCACGACATACCGGAGGACGCCCAAGACCGTCGCTTCGCTCGCTCCTTCGACAACGCGCCCAAGGTGGCGCGCATTGCCCATGCTGCGTACTTCCTGGACAACTCCGGGTCGCAGCATCGACTGGTCGCGGCGGTGCGGCGAGGGACCGTCACCTTTTTGGATGCACAACAGGCCGAGTGGGTTGCGCGAGCGACCTCAGGGCTACCCCAAGCCGCGTCTCTAGCTTTCCCGTGCAGATGCGCTGACGCAGCTCCGTGAGGCAGAGCGATTGAGCACGTCGCTTGAGGTGCGGGAAGAGCGAGCCGTCTATCGCGCCCGAGCGGCCCCAGCCGAGGTTTCCTAGCGCTCAGAACACCAACTCGTAGGGGCGGGGCTTGTCCCCGCCCGCGTTGAAGTGAGGGGTTCGGAGTTCTCACCCCGCCGGGGTCACTGACGCGGAAGGAACTGACGCCGGCCACGCGCCGCGACGGTGACCTTGGGGCGAGTACTGGGGGGAGGGCATCTTGCCCTCCCACGCGCCGCGAGGCGCGGTCCGTGCGTGCCTGTTGCGTCCACCTTGAGCCGCGCGCCGGTCGGCG
>VXPR01000572.1 GCA_009839405.1 Gammaproteobacteria bacterium | reverse complement strand
GGGGGCCCCGCCCGGGGCGGGGCGGCCCCCCGCCGGGGGGCGGGGGGGCCCCCCCCGCCCCCACACCCCCCCGCCCCGCGCCCCCCCCGGCGGCCGCCCCGCCTGCGGGTTCGCTTCGCTCACGACTTCGGCTGGGAGCCCTTGATGACTCCGCAGGCGATGCGACCGCCAGCGCCGCCAATGGGCTGCGTAATGTGGTCGTCCGGCTTGTCGTGGATGATGACCGACGAGCCGTCTTCGTCCAGCAAGACCGGATTGTCGCCGGCGTCCTTGACGCTGATACGGGTGTGGTAGAACTCCGCCCGCGCCGAACCGTCGGCGTGGACAAACAGCAACGGGAGGTCGCCCTGATCCGGCCCTTCGGGATGGCGCAGGCCGTGTGCAACGCCATCCGGATTGATGTGGCCTTTGGCAGCGCTGAAGTCCGGCGTGCAGGCACCGACAGCGTGCAGGTGGATACCGTGGGGACCGGGTGGCAGATCGCTCACGTCCACGTTGATCAGCACGCCGCTCGGCGTCTGCTCGAACGTGACGCTGCCTATCGCTCTGCCTTCAGGGTCCACCATGTCCGCTTGCGCCATGGCGGGATGCTCGTCGCTCAAGGCCGCGGGAGCGCAAAGTGCCGCCGCCAAGGATGCGACGGCTATCGTCGCGCCGATTCGAGTGGACACATGCTCTCCCCTTCCGTCCGAAGGTGGCCAGCCTACAACATGAGCCCGGCTGGGGCGGCATGAACCTACCGCGTATGATGCGCGCTTTCGCCGAAGCATCATGCCGAGCGCAAGAGGCATGCCGGGGGACACCCAATCGGCGCCAGCGCGCTTGAGAATCAGGAGACGCCGCAAGCCATGAATGCCACCGCACAGCCCACCGTCACGCGCAACGTCGTCTGTCATAGCTGCGACTGTTTCTGCCCCCTGGCCGCCAAGGTGGACACGGCCACGGACCGGGTGGTGAAGGTCACTACGCGGGACCATCCCTTCTTCAAGGACGTGATCTGCATGAAGGGCGCCTACGCGCCGAAGTCGTTCGCGCATCCGGATCGGCTCATGCAGCCGCTGAAGCGGGTCGGCGAGCGGGGCGAGGGCAAGTGGGAGCCCGTGTCCTGGGAGAGCGCTCTCGACGGCATTGCCGCCTCGCTCACGAAGGTGATCGAGACGCATGGCCCGGAAGCGCTCGCGGTGGCTGGCAGCAACGCCAACCTCGGCCTCGACAACGGCCTCACCCGGCGCTTCATGAACCTCGTCGGCACGCCGAACTTCATCAGCGGCATCGCCTACTGCATGGGCAACACGGCGGCGGTGAACCGGCTGGTGTATGGCTGGTATCCGCGCGGCGACCTCTTGAACACCGAGTGCATTGTCCTGTTCGGGCACGACCCGCGCCGCCATAGCTGGACCATCGAATACAAGACCATCCGCACGGCGCAGGCGAACGGCGCCAAGCTGATCGTGCTCGACCCGCGCAAGAGCGAGAACGCGGAAGCCGCCGACATCTGGCTGCCGCTCAGAGCCGGCACCGACGCCGCGATGACCTTCGGCTGGCTGAACGTCATCATCGAGCAGGACCTCTACGACAAGGAGTTCGTGCGCGACTGGACGGTGGGCTTCGACGAGTTCGCCGAGCGTGTGCGGGAGTATCCGCTCGACCGGGTGGCCGACATCACCGGCGTCGACGCCGAGCTGATCGAAAAGGCGGCGCGCATGTACGCTTTGTCGAACCGCGCCGCCATCCCCTGGTCACCCATCACCGACCAGCAGGTGTCGAGCACTTCCGCCATTCGCCTGCACTGTGCGCTGCGCGCCTTGACCGGCAATCTCGACATCAAGGGCGGCGAGATGTTCGCCGGCTTCAACCCCGGCGTCCGCTCCGACACGGAAGTGGAAATGCACGATCGCCTCGCACCGGAGCAGAAGGCCAAGCAACTCGGCGCGGACGAGTTTCCCGTCTTCACCTATCGCGGCATGGAGCCCTTGGGCGATGCCTGTGAGGAGGTGTGGGGGCACCGCTACGCCAACCTTGTGGGCGGCTGCTACATGGCCAATCCGGCCGCGACGTTCAAGGCGATGGCCGACGGCAACCCCTATCCCGTGAAGGCGTTCTTTGCGCTGGCGAACAACACCCTGATGTCGTTCGCGAACACCGACCGCATCTACAAGGCGCTGATGAACCAAGACCTCATCGTCGCCTTCGAGCACATGCTGACGCCCACGGCGCAGCTTGCCGATTACGTTTTGCCGGGTGATTCGTGGCTCGAACGGCCGGGCATGATGGCCGGCATCAGCGACCGCGCCATGCCGGCGCCGGGCGAGTGCCGCAGCATCGTGCATTTCTGGTGCGAACTGGCGCGCCGGATGGGGCTTGCGGAGCACTTCCCGTGGCGCACGGAGGAGGAGTTGCTCGACTATCGGCTCGAACCGGCTGGCACGACGTGGGCCGAGGTGGTGCGGACAGGCTCCATGCCGAAGGCGGAGAATCCTGAACGCAAGTATCTGAAGACGGGCTTCGCGACGCCATCCGGCAAGGTGGAGCTGCATTCGGCGATCCTGGAGGGCTTTGGCTTCGACCCGCTGCCCTACTACCGCGAGGTAAGGGGGCCGGACGACACCTATCCGATGACCATGTTCATCGGCCTGCCGGACGACGAGTACTACCGCACCGGCCACCGCCACATCCCGGAAATGCGGAAGCGAGCGCAGGACCCCACCTTCTTCGTCAGCGAACAGGATCGCGTTCGCTATGGTCTTGGCGAAGGGGACTGGATCCGCGTCGCAACCTCCACCGGTGCCATGGCGGGCCGTGCGTTCGTCCGCACAGGAATGCCCGAGGGCCTCGTCCGCGTGCCCCACGGCTGGTGGAAGCCGGAGTCGGCATCGGGCCTCGAGCATCTCTCCGGCGCCTGGACCTTCTCCGACGCCCAGATCACCCCGGACGACGACCCGGAGTACATCGACCGCGAGCAAGGCATCCCCCACATGAAAGGCGTGCCCTGCTCGCTGACCAAGCTCACGCGGAAGGAAGTGGCCGAGATCGAGGCCACCTTCGGCAAGACCGAGCCCATGCCCAACGCCTTGGAGAAGAACGCGAACAAGCGGCGCGCAAGAAACCCGGACTTCATGCAGGACGTGGAGTTCGGCGAAGACGTGGAGTTCGAGGCGGTGGAGCTTTCCCTGTATGGCAGAAGCTCGGCCTGACGGATTGGCTTCAGGCTCGAAGCGAACCCCTTGGAGGCAAGGGCCTCCCCCCGACGCGCCCTTAGGGCGCGCCGCTCGCGGGGTCAGGCGCGATATTATTGGGTCGTAAGCAATACCGCCGAAAAATAAAACTAAGCGCTTTGTGGTCTCTTACGGGTTCGTAT
>VXPR01000332.1 GCA_009839405.1 Gammaproteobacteria bacterium | reverse complement strand
CAAGTGGTTCGCGGGCCCTTCCTGTCACTCCCCCCTTGCGGGGGAGTCGAGAAAAAGGGTCCTCGCTTTTTCTCGGAGGGGGGGCTAGCGACCTCGCGACCGGCCGCAAGGGCGCGCTAGAGCTACACCACTCGCGAGACGCCGCCGTCCATGTTAATGGCGCAACCGGTTAGGTAGCTCGCGGCGTTCGAGGCCAGGAACAGAGCCACGTTGGCGCATTCCTCGGCTTCGCCCATGCGGCCCATGGGCAGGTTCTTGCCGGCGCGCACCATGTATTCCTCGAGGGTCACGTCCTTGGCGGAAGCTTCGTAGCCGCGGCGCACCTGATCGGACTTGATGCTGCCGATCATCAGGGCGTTCACGAGCACGTTGTGCGGGGCGCCCTCGCCGGCCAGCACCTTGGTGAGGGCCATGCCGGCGGCGCGGCTGACGGACGTAGGTGCCGAACCGGGCGGAGGTGCCTTGGCAGCGGTGTTGAGGATGTTGATTACCCGCCCCCAGCCCCGCTCCTTCATGCCGGGAAAGGCGAGGCGGCTGAAACGGACGGCGGCCATCAGCTTGAGATCCAGGTCGTATTGCCAGACCTCGTCGGTAATGTCCTCGAAGGGCCCTGTCTGGGATTGGCCGGCGTTGTTGACGAGGATGTCGATGGCGCCGAGCTCGGCGGTGGCGCGCTCGACGGTCGCGGTGATGGCCGAGGCGTCGGTGACATCGCACGAATACGCGCCCACGCTGCCGCCGGAGTCCGCTTCCATTTCGGCCTTGGCTTCAGCCAGCACGTCCTCGCGCCGGGCCACCAAGGCGACGTTGGCGCCAGCACCGTGAAAGGCACTGGCCATGGCGCGGCCGAGGCCCAGGCTTCCGCCGGTGACGAGTGCGGTCTTGCCATCGAGATTGAGATCCATGAGTGGGTTCCTCCTCGTGTGCGCCGCAAGGGCGGCTTGGGGTTCGTTGAGCCGAAGCTATGCGCTCCGGGCGATGTCGAAAGACTCCTCGGTGCGCCCGCCGGCGACGCCGTGCGGGCCATAGTGCTGTTCCGCGAACTCCACACGCTCCTCTGTGACGATCACGGCGGTGCTGGCGCGGGTGCCGTAGTGGTCGCCGACGATGAAGCAGGGCGAGAAGCTGCGTTCCGGCTGCAGGTCGCCATCGTATTCGCGCTCCACCGGCAGGTGGGGCCTCGCCAGCAGCGCAATCAGATCGCCGGTGGTGGCATGCGGCGCGGCTTGGCTGAGCGCCCTTGCGCCGTGTACGGCCTTGGGCCACCGGTCGCCCAAACGAGTGTTGGTGAGGCCATAGACGCCAGGCGCCAAGGTTCGCACTTCGCCGGTGCGGTTTGACGAATAGACCATCTCCTCGCCATCGAAGGCGATGAGGTTGAAGCCGTTGTAGAGCTCGCCGTCGATGGCTTCGATGTAGTCGCGGGCTGGCTCATTGCCGGAGAGGAAACCCGTGGCGAGGTCGCCGCGGGATGCCGGCGCCGGGGCGTTCGGATTTTCGGACCAGTTGGTCACCGCGGCGAAACGGCCGTCGCGGCGCATCGCGAGCCAGGCGCCGCCAGCCTTGAGGTCCCGGCCGCCGAAGATGCTCGACTCGCCATCCCACCAATGCGCCTCCCGCGCCGGACGGTCGTGGAACTCGTCGCGGTTGGCAGCCACCACTAGCGTGCGCCCCTTGCAGGCGCGATATGCGAACAGGATCAGGCACACGAGGCGGAGGTCCTTGGAGCGGCGGAAGGCGGCGATTCTATGCGAAGTGGTGGCGGACTAGGCTGGGGCGTTCTCGACGAGTTTGCTCCATGCGGCGTTCCCCAGCCCGTGGGACGCCGGGTTGCCGAGGTACGGGAAACGGGGCAGCGTTCTGCCTCTGCACGGGCCCCAAGGGCCTTCGCTTCGAGTCAAATCGAATGACTATCAACGTGTTACGAAGCCTGGCCCGTGCAGGCGCGTTTTCGTCTCCCGCCGGGCAGGCCCTTGCCGTAGGCTTACTGTTTGCGTTTGCGGACGCGTTGCGGGTCAAGGTGGGGCGGAAGAGGCGATGGTGTGCAATACCCTCTGATCGATCCCGTTCTGGTGCAGCTCGGGCCCTTTGCCCTGCGCTGGTATGGACTGATGTATGTGCTTGCCTTTGGCGTCATGTACCTGCTCGGGCGGCGGCGGGCCGGTGCCGGTACCGGGTGGTCGGTTCAGGACGTTTCGGATCTCGTCTTCTACGGCGTCGCCGGCATCGTCCTTGGGGGTCGGCTCGGCTTCGTGCTGTTCTACGGCCTCGATCAGTTTTTGCGCGATCCGCTCTGGCTGCTGCGCATCTGGGAAGGGGGGATGTCGTTTCATGGCGGCTTGCTTGGGGCGTTGGCCGCGATGGCGGTCTTCGCGCGGCGGCGGGTGGCACAGGAAGGCGATGGCAGCCAGGGAACGCAAACCCTCCCACAGCGCCGCAGCTTTCTCGAAGTCACGGATTTCGTGGCGCCGCTGGTTCCGCTCGGCATCGGGCTCGGGCGAGTTGGCAACTTCATCAACGCCGAGCTGCCAGGGCGGGTTACCGAATCGGCGCTCGGGGTGCATTTCCCTTGCGCGTCGGTGCAGGGCCTCAGCATTGCCTGCTACGGCGAGTTCGAGACGGCGACGCGGCATGTCTCGAGCCTTTATCAGGCGGCTGGCGAAGGGCTGCTGCTGTTCGCCGTGGTGTGGTGGTTTTCTGCCCGCGCTCGCTCGCTGGCAGCGAGCGGGGCTAGGTCGTGGTGGGTCACTCCAGGCCGCGTTTCGGGGTGCTTTCTCGTCGCGTCGGGTATCATCCGCTTCGCCACCGAGTTCTTCCGCGAACCGGATGCCGGCATCGGCTTCATCGTCGCCGACTGGCTGACGATGGGGCAGTTGCTGTCGCTGCCGACCGCCGCCTTGGGGGCACTCTTGCTGCTATGGACGGTGCCGGCCAAGGCTGGCAAGTGACGATGAGAGACCGAGCCCGAACGTGAAGCAATACCTCGATCTTCTGCGCCAAGTGCGCGATGGCGGCAGTTTGCGCGAGGACCGCACCGGCACTGGCACCTACAGCATCTTCGGCCATCAGATGCGCTTCGACTTGGCCGCGGGCTTCCCGCTCGTCACCACCAAGAAGATGTTCTTTCGCGGCATCGCCCACGAGCTCCTGTGGTTCTTGAAGGGTGCCACCAACACCGCCTATCTCACCGCCAACGACGTGCACATCTGGGACGAATGGTCCGACGAGAACGGCGAACTCGGCCCCGTCTATGGCGCCCAGTGGCGAAACTGGCGCACGGCGGACGGTCGCTCGGTGGACCAGATTGCCGGCGTGATCGAAGCCATCCGCGCCAATCCGTCCTCGCGCCGCCACATCGTCT
>VXPR01000465.1 GCA_009839405.1 Gammaproteobacteria bacterium | reverse complement strand
TCGTGTGTTTCAGGGGTGCGCCCAACACGGGAGGGGACATGCCGTTCCCCTAGGGTCCTCGACCCCGCCTCGGCGAAGTCGCAAGAAGCCTGTTCCTTTGCATCTGCGGCCGAGCGTCCCCTAGGGATGGAACTCGCATGGGGCACGCGGCGCGCCCCGTTCGCGCGTCACGATCCCCTTGGTGGCGTCAACTCTGGCCGATAGCGTTCCAGCTCTCGCTTCACCACCGGTGCCATGAGGTAGAGGCCGATGAGGTTGGGGATGGCGACGATGAAGATCAGGGCGTCGGAGAGGTCCACCAGCGCACCGAGGGTGATGCTGGAGCCGACCACGACGGACAGGCAGTAGAACGCCTTGAAGCCGAGGTCACGGACGCGTCCTTCGCCGGCGAGGTAGGTGAATGCCTTCAATCCGTAGTAGGCCCAGGCGATCATCGTCGAGAACGCAAACAGCACCGCGGCGATGGCAAGTGGCACCGAGGAGAAGGGAAGCGTCGAGGCAAAGGCGCGCGCCGTCAGTTCCACGCCGCTGACGTCCTGGTTGGCGAGCGCTGGGTCGTAGATGGTGGTGATGATGACGAGGGCGGTCATGGTGCAGATCACGACGGTGTCGATGAACGGTTCAAGCAGCCCGACGAATCCTTCGCTCACGGGCTTGGCGGTGCGCGCTGCGGCGTGGGCGATGGCGGCGCTGCCGAGGCCGGCTTCGTTCGAGAACACGGCGCGGCGAAAGCCGATGACCATCACGCCGAGCAGGCCGCCGGCGACTCCTTGCGGAGCGAAGGCGCCGTTCCAGATCGCGACGAAGGCGGCCGGTACGCGCTCCGCATTCAGGCCGATGATGACGAGAGCGGAGACGACGTAGAGAAGCGCCATTGCCGGCACCAGACGCGCCGTGGTGTTGGCGATGGAGCGGATGCCGCCGACGATGACGAGGCCCACGAAGAATGCCAGCGCCGTCCCCACGAGCCAGGCGTTCTCCGCCAGCAGGTCGCTGCCGGTCACGTCCACGACGATGGCCGTCGCTTGGTTGGACTGGAACATGCTGCCGATGCCCAGGCAACCGACCACCATGCTCGCCGCGTAGAAGGCGCCGAGGCCCCTGCCGAGGCGACGCAAGCCGCGGTCCGCCAGCCCGCGCTCCAGGTAGTGCATGGGCCCGCCCGACACCGAACCGTCCGCATTTGTGCGCCGATAGAGCACTCCGAGGGTGCATTCGGCAAACTTGGTGGACATGCCGAGGAGGCCCGAGACTATCAGCCAAAAGGTGGCGCCAGGGCCGCCTATGGATATGGCGACGGCCACTCCGGCGATGTTGCCGATGCCAACGGTGCCGGATACGGCAGTTGTAAGTGCTTGAAACTGCGATACATCACCGGCGTCGTCGGCGGTTCGGTAGCGTCCCGCAGCCACCCGGATCGCATGCACGAAGCCGCGCACGTTGACGAATCGCAGATAGCCGGTGAAGAACACGCCGCCGGCAACGAGCCAGAGGACGATCAGGGGAACGTCGGCGCCGAACAGCGGCACGCTGTAGAAAACGAAGGCGGATGCGGCGTCGGCGAGGGGACGCATCGCGTCGTCGATAAGGCGATCCATGGTGTGGCGGGGCCAGGCGTTGGTTCGTCAGCCCGCGTGGAGCCCGTGGGGCTGCGCCGGCAGGGACCCAAGTGCGAGCAGTCTGGCGCCTGCCGACTGCGTGCCTCCGCCGATCACTGCACTACGAGGTCGCGGGCAAGTTGGTCGGCTCGATAGCTCGAACGCACCAGTGGGCCGGAGGCCACCTCGCGGAAACCCTCTGCCAAGGCCCATTCGCGGTACAGGGCGAACTGGTCGGGGTGGACCCAGCGTTCCACCGGCAGGTGGTTGGGGGTGGGTTGGAGGTATTGCCCCAGGGTTAGGAGGTCCACGTTGCGGGCGCGGATGTCCGTTAGGCATTCGCGGATTTCGTCGTCGGATTCGCCGAGGCCAAGCATCAGGCCGGTTTTGGTGACGATGCCGGAGTGGCGCTTGGCGAAGTCGAGGACGTTCAGGGTTTGGTCGTAGCCGGCGCGGGGGTCGCGCACTTTGTGCGTCAAACGGCGGACGGTTTCGAGGTTCTGGGCGAAGACGTCGACGCCGGAGTCGACGAGGGTTGCGACGGCTTCCTCGTTGCCGGCGAAGTCTGGCGTGAGGGCTTCGATCGTGGTTTCCGGGCAACGCTCGCGGATGGCTTGGATGCAGCGGGCGTAGTGTTCGGCGCCGCCGTCGGGGAGGTCGTCTCGGTCCACCGACGTGAGGACGACGTATCCGAGATACATCAGGGCGACCGACTCCGCCGCGTGCGCGGGTTCGTCGGTGTCGAGCCAGCCGTGGGGATTGCCGGTGTCGACGGCGCAGAAGCGGCAGGCGCGGGTGCAGATCGCGCCCATCAGCATGAGCGTGGCGGTGCCGTGGCTCCAGCATTCGCCGATGTTGGGGCAGTGGGACTCCTCGCAGACGGTGGCGAGGGCGTGTTCGCGCACCACGCGCTGGACGCGCTTGTAGCCGGCGTCGCCGCCGATTCGGACTCGGAGCCAGTCGGGCTTGCGTTGCCGGGGGCTGGGCGCGTCGAGTTGGACAAGCTTGATGCCGTCCTTGATGGCGGTGGTGCCTTGGGGAGTTTGGTACTTTGCCCCGCTTGATGGGCTTGCGGCGCTCACTTTGATCGTCCGCTGAGAAGCGTTGGGCCTTGGGGGGGAGGGCATCTTGCCCTCCCACGCGCCGAAAGGCGCGCCATTCCGCGTGCGTTGAACGGATACTCACAGAGCCGCGCGTCCTTCGGACGCGTGGGAGGGCAAGATGCCCTCCCCCCCAAGGGTCTCGCTCTCGGTGCCCTTGCCGCGAGGGCCGTGTCGCGCACCTAGGCCGTCTCCTGGAACTGCAATGAGTGGAGTGTGTAGTAGAGGCCTTCGCGGGCCAAGAGTTCGTCGTGGGTGCCGATTTCGGCGACGGCGCCGTCTTGCAGCACCAGCACGCGGTCGGCTTCCTGGATGGTTTGCAGGCGGTGGGCGATGAGAATGGAGGTTCGGCCGGCGGTGAGCTTGCGCAGGGCGTCCTGGATCAGGAGTTCGGTTTCCGTGTCGATGCTGGCGGTGGCCTCGTCGAGGATAAGGATTTCCGGGTCCGCCGCCAGCACGCGGGCAAAGGCCAGGAGCTGTCGCTGGCCTTGGGAGAGGTTCTGGCCGCGTTCCGAGAGTTCCGTGTCGTAGCCGTCGGGCAGGGCACTGATGAAGCCGTGGGCGTTCACGGTGCGGGCCGCCTCCACGGCGCGCACGCGATCGACGTTTTCGTTGCCGAGGGCAATGTTGTCGAAGATGGTGCCGGAGAAGATGTGGAAGTCCTGCAGCAC
>VXPR01000313.1 GCA_009839405.1 Gammaproteobacteria bacterium | reverse complement strand
CTGCGCCAAACTTGCCCCCCGCATCCTCTCCCGCCCCACCGTCCACCTATCCGCCCGCTCCAAGACCGCTCGCCTCGACCCC
Source organism: Gammaproteobacteria bacterium (assembly GCA_009839405.1). GTDB lineage: Bacteria > Pseudomonadota > Gammaproteobacteria > Pseudomonadales > Azotimanducaceae > VXYL01. Next base: position 3,293 of record VXPR01000313.1, on the reverse strand, counting down.
AAGTACGACAAGCGCGTGGACCAAGCCATGCGCAACACGCCCATGGCCGACCCGGACCGCCTGATCAACCGGCGGGGAGACAGCACCAAGGGCCGGCCCGACGATTGAGGGACGAGACTACCTGCCCAACTCGCCTTCAAGTTGCCGTAGAAGCAGCGCTAGTCCGTGTTTGCTGCGGGGCTTCTGTCAGTCAAAGAGCCGCCGTCTCCAGTGATTGGATGAAGTGGACCCCGGGCACGACCTTGCGGCTTAGGCGCTGGTCGTTCGTGAGGAAAAGGTCCACGCCCGCTGCCGCGGCACAGGCAAGTTGTATGGCATCCGGTGGACGGATGGTTCGGTCGCGGCGGATGCATGCGAACTCGCGGGCTGCCGGGCCATCGAAGGGCAAAATGGTGGCCGCGGCGGCCAATGCGTGCTCGTATCGTTCGGCAAGTTGCTCGTCGCCGGCCTCAAGGGGGCGGACGAGAATCTCGCCAACGGTCAGCGTCGACGTAAGCAACTCGTCGCTGCGCTCCCGCATGCGTTCCCGTATCGAAACGACCCGTTCGGTGAGCTCCCCCTTGTCCTCGAACAGGTAGATGAACAGGTTCGTGTCCCAGAAGATGCGGCTCATCACCAACCTTCCCGCTGCCGATGGACAAAGGCATCGGCATCTTCGTTGGCCCACAACCCCTTGCCGAGGCCGCGCAAGGCCAGGACAGGGTCTTGCGTGGTGCCACCGGCTCCCTTCGCGAACGTGTCGCGATACCACTCCACCAAATCTCGGTAGGGACCCGGGATCTCATTTGCGTCAGGCACGTCCTTGCCGGTACTCCGCTTCGGATGGCACGGGTCACCTGGGAGGTACAGCCTCCGCCGCTGCCGACCGGTCTCGACCAACATCCGGTATCTGCCCGGGTTCGGTGCTCGGTTGGCCACGCAATGCTGATTGACATGCACCTTGACCCCGGGTCGAAGGGGCTTGCCGGTGACATTGGCCGCCTCCGCCTGCGCCACGATCTCGGCGACCGTAAAATCTGTGCGATTCGGCTGCGCTCGATGCAACGACGCGGCAGCAAGCCAAACCTCATCGGCTACGCGGATGTTCTCCCGCATGGTTGTCCTCGCTTCTAATAGTAGACCAATAGACCATATGACTCGATGTTCGAATAGTCAACTTCGTTGCGCCATCAGTTCCCGTGCCAAGGCACGAAACTCATCGCCTCAATGCCGCCTTTCGGAAGGCGCTCCTCGCGGCTTTCTCTCCAATGGCGCTCGCGCGAGTTCGCGACTGGGCGTATGCTGGCTTCCATGCGATTCGTGCTGCAGTTTGCGTTGCCGGCGCTCGTGTTCGGGGTGATTCTCGGCTGGGCGCTGCATGGGCGGCGGAAGGCTCGGTCCGCGGAGGACCTCGAAGAAGACCCCGCCGACGAGATCATGACGACGCCGGCGTTCGTCGGGGTGATGATTGCCGGCGGGTTGCTTGCGGTTGGGGCCATGTTCGGCGTCGGGCAACTGCTCGAGTAGTCCCGGGGGCCTTCCCAACCTTCCCATCATTGCCGGGAACGGACCGTAGGGGCGACCCTTGTGGTCGCCCGTCTTTGCCAAGCCGAGGAGGTTCTTCGCGTCCTCCCAAGACGGGCGGGGACAAGCCCCGCCCTACGAGGACATGCGCCTTGCAGCGCGAGCGAGGCAAGATGCCCCGCCCTGGTAGGCGTTACGGCGGCGGAACGTAGTTCTCGATCGGGCCACTCCACCAGTTGCAGGGGCGGCCGTCGGCGTAGGTCGTTGGGATTTGGGCCTTGAACCGGGCCATCCGTGCCGACTTGTCGGTTTCGGCGCCGTGGATGGGTTGCATTCTCACTTCGATGGTCGCGCGCATGGGCGCTTCGGGGGCCGTGTTGGGGTCGGCCACTGCGGTGTGGAAGACGGTGCGCAGGTTCAGGGCTTCCTTGCGGGTGTCGTATTGGCGCAAGAGCAGCACTTCGTCTGCGGTCATGTCCGGAAAGTAGTACCAGCGCTGGTGCGGGCCGTGAATCAGGCGCTGGTCCACCACCTTCATGTATTGGCGGATGTTGCCGGTGTTCTGGCCGTCCCCGAAGACGATGTCGTCGGGCTCCACGGACGGGCTGGCACATACCGCGAGCGGCATCATGCGGATGGTCTCGCCGTTGGCGCTGCGCCAGATGTTGATGCTCTCGAAGTGGCGCCCTTCCGGGATGAGCCCCGCGAAGCGGTCTTCCACGGCCGCGCTCATGTCGCTGTGGATGCCTTGGGCGTAGGCGCCGCCGCTGCCGTTGGGGGTGGGCTTGACGCCCCGCGGGCCTTTCTCGCCGCCGAAGCCGGTGCGGTACTCGTGGGCGCCGCCGCGCACTTCGCCGGAGCCGGTAACGCGACGCAGAAGGTCGCGGCATTCGTCATAGAACGCGCTCTGGACGGCTTCGGTCTCCATCAGATCGACACTCGTCGGTGCCAGCACCAGCTCGAAGCCGTGCGTGGCGAGGGTCGGGGCTGGGTTCAGCAAGCGCCCGTTGTGGACGGTGATGCGCTGACGGGTTCCGAGAGTGGCAAGGTCGCCCCGCGTTGCGGCGGAGTATTGATTCGGGACGCGAAAGCCCCGATGGCAGGGGTGGGCGAAGTTGGCAGTGGTTTCGATTGCCGTGGGCGTTCGCATCGCCTCATCTCCTCAAGGGCAGGGCGAGAGAGTGGCGTAGTAGGCAGCGATGTCTTCCACGTCTTGGTCCGTGAGGTTGACAACGAAAGGCTGCATCGTGGGTTCGACGCGTTCGCCGTCGCGGAAGGCGCGGATTTGCTTGGCGAGATAAACGGGTTGTTGGCCGGCGAGGCTTGGCCAGAGGGGGTTGATGGAGATGCCGTTGGGGCCGTGGCAGGCGGCGCAGAGGGCCGCCTTGGCCTTGCCGGCTTCGGCGTTGCCCGTCTCTTGGGCGGCGGCGTGCGTGGCAAGGAGGCTCGCGGCCAGTGCTGCGGCGGCCACGTGGATCGTTGATTTCAAGCTCGCTTCCTTCGTCGGTTTTCCGTGCGGGCTGCCTGCCCCTCGTGCAAAGGTACATCGTGCAAGCCGCTGATTGTAAGTGTGCGTGTCGTAGGGGGTCCCCGCCCATCTTGAACGCGCCGAGGAGTTCGTCGAAGCACAGCAGTTCCGCACGCAAGCGAACTGCCAACACATCACAGGGCGCGTTAGCAGGCCGCGCCGTAGAAAACGACGCTTGCGCCGGAGCTGAGAAAACCATCCCCCTGCGAGAAGCCCCCCCTTAAGAAAAGCGAGGCGCTTTTCGACTCCCCCGCAAGGGGGG
>VXPR01000223.1 GCA_009839405.1 Gammaproteobacteria bacterium | reverse complement strand
TGGTGGCCCTGCGCGCCGACTACTTCGGCGCCTCGTCCTTCGGCACCATCATGGGCTTCTCCTCCCTGATCGCCATGCTCGGCATGGCCTTGGGGCCCACAATCGCCGGCGCCATGGCCGACGCCCAAGGCAACTTCACCGGCGGCTTCGCCCTCTTGGCGGCAGGTTCGCTTGTTGGAGCGGTGTGCTTCCTCGCCGCCAAACGCCCGGCTTTGCCGGAGAACTGACCGACCACACGACGTTTGCTCAACGTTGGTTTGGGAGCCTCTGCACAAGCCCGAGTCCCCTGAGTGGTCGTAGGGGCACGAACCACCAGCGAATCCCGACTTGATCAGAGGTTTCCGTTTTCGGGAGCCTGTGCTCAGTTCGTCGACGCGGCCACTAGTAGTGGCGTACGCGGTTCAGGAGACTCTCGCTCGGATGGCCAGCTGCGGCGGCGGTCCAGCCGATCAGGTCTGGTCTTCGGCCAAAAAGGGCGAATACCCTGCCGTCCCTAGCGGGACCTGGCCTCTGCCCTCCTTCTACTTGCCAGCCGCGGGCCGCCCCCGGATGCAATGCGGCTGAAGGTGCCGTGAGCCCGACCTCGCCTCGGCTTCGACAACGGCTCGCCTCACGTTGGCACTCTGGCCAGGCAGAGGGTCCGCCCACGAGGGTTTGGTGTGGCAGTTCCGGACGTGTGTCCGGTTCGTCGCCGATCTCGACGGCCCAGAGGTCGCGCTGAATGCCAAGGAGGTCTTCCGGGTCCACGATTTCCTCGTGCCGAAGAAACTCCGCCCACGCACCGTCCGGTGTGTCACAGAAGTAGTGGGTTAGTTCGTCTTCCCTGTTCCAGCGCCCTACCGACTGCGGCAGTTGCTCACGCAGGAACGCGAAGCGAGGGTCTGCGTGACGGTAGGCGATCACGTTGCCGGCGAAGATGCAAGACTGGCCGCAAGCTCACGCACCCGCTGGGGCCCATCCTCGTCGGGCCACCAGTCCACGCCTAGTACCCGGGCTGGCGTGTTTCCGCCGAGCCGGGTCCGAGGGCGCTGGAACCACCTTCTCACGCCAATGTCGTTGTACGCACCAGCGAGGTCGCCCACGACCAGCGCCACGAAGTGGAGTCGAACGGCGATTGCATCAGGCGTTGCACGCGCGCCGGTGGCGTACCTCCGTGTGCTCGATGCGGATACTCCTACCAAACCCGCCAATAGGTCAGGCCCCAGGACCTCCTGCAGCGCTGGCCACTCAGCCGCCGGTGCCGGGGAGTGGTCGAGCGCGTCGTGGACGCCCTCCAACACACCGCAAAGGTGCGCTGGATCGCTGGCCAAAGGATGACGAAGCTCGGCCAGGAATCGCCGACAGATGCCAGCGCTTTCCAGCCCGACTCCTAGGCATCGGATGGCAGAGTCGTCGAGACAGGTGATTTTCCGTGGCAGCAAGCCCATCGCATCGGCACGGATCAAAGTGGCCACCGCGCGCGATGCAAGGCGAGGATCGTCGAACGGATGCCGAACGGACTGAATTTGGACATTTGCCATGTTCCAAATTCTATCCGCGCGCTTGCATGACGATCAAGCCGAAGACTCGGCTACCTTGGGATAGCCTTGGGGAAATGAGCACCTTTGCCCTCGCATCCGCCGCAAGGCACGCGCCTGTGCGAGAGCCGCCCGCCAGCTAGGAAACGGTGCCCTCGCCCCGAAACCATCTCACTCGCTCGCGCGACGCCGCACGTCGTCAAGGAGCTGGCGCGAAAGTCGATAGCCGATGGCCGCCAAGTCACCAAGCACAGGACTCACGGCAACGAGTAGACCGCTCGACTTGGCGGCGAGCAATATGCCCGCGACGCCCACCAAAGGAACTCCCGCTCGACGGGCGACCTTCCTGCCCTTTGCATCATCGATGAGCAGGAGCCTTGCTTGCCGTTCCAGACACAGCCCTATGGCTTCGGCCTCCCCGGCATCTACCTCGCGTTGAAGCTCGGCGAGCGGTGCATCGCCGGCGAGCGCTGCAATTCGAAACCAGCCTTCCGAAAGCGCCTCGCCAATCCGCCTGGCCCCGGGCCGGCCGGATTCGACCTGTACCTCACGATGGACCGCTGGCGGAATCACGCCTACGCCGAGTAGGCGGGGAAGCAACTGCAGCCTCTCGACTTGCGCCAAGGCAATCAGCGGGCCTGTGTCAGCGGCGAACGGCAGAGCTTCGCCGGCCCTGGGCTCGGCCCCTCTGGTACCGGACGACCGGTCGTCGAGCTTGCTCACAGGACCGTGTGCAACTCGTCCTCGATTTCTGCCGGCGGGTAGTCCACCGCTACAACGCCTGCCTGACGAAGCAAGCCCATGAAGTCCTCGACGCTTAGGTCGGCCACCTTGGCAGCCTGCGCCAGAGTAAGTTGGCTTTGCTCAAACAGCCACAGTGCGAGCGCCCGATGCACGCCGACATCAAGGAGCCGGTCATCAAAGGGAACCGCAAGGATGGTTGGCCGGCCATGTTTGGTGATGACGGCAAGATGCCCGTCCTCTGCGTTTCGAAGCAGTTCCGCTGAGCGTTGCCGAAGGTCACGAACGCTGAATGAGGTGGCCGAGACCATCTGATTTCCCCAGAAACGTGTACACAAACCGTAGCACATTTGGAGTGCAACGGGATTCCGCCCTAGGCCCCATCCTGTTTGGGTGCCGGTCACCCCGATGGTGTGTCTGTGGCGTAGCCGCGAATTCGTGGGATGTCAGTCCAATGGAGTGACGGTCGGGGACTAGGCAGTGCATATTGCCCTCGCCCCAAGGGGCGCGGGGTCAGCGGCCGGCCAGTTGCCGCTTCAGTTCGGCGAGTTCGGCCTCCGCAGCTTGGCGGGCACGACGTTCCTCGGCGATGGTGTCGTCCTTTTCTTCCGAAGCGCGGGTATGTTCTAGGTGGTTGAGGAGGAATCGCCCCGTGGCTGGATCGAACAGGCGCAGGCGGCTGCCGTCTGCGTAGATGTGCAGGCCCAGCACCTGGCAGACGCCTCGGAGACCGCCTTCGGGTGTGGTCGCGAGCGGCAGGAGTTCGTAGGCGCGTGCCGCGTTCAGGCGGCGACCTTGCAGGACCGGGGACAGGTACTCGCGGGTGGCGTCGAACTGCCAGTACTCGGCGACGCCGAGACTCTGGTAGAGGGCGCGTTTCTCCCGTTCGTCACGACCGTGCGTCTTCTTCGAGGCCACCTCCAGCACGAAGTCCGCCAGCTTGCCCTCCTCCCAGGTCTTCCATACCCGGCGCACCGGCTCGCGGGTAGAGCCGAAGGCGACAAACACGTCGGGGGAGATGCTGACTTCCCTGTTCCCTTCGATGTAGTACATCATCATGTCGCCGCCGACATACACGTCCGACCGGTCCGCGTAGCGGCTGACAAGAGGCGTCGCAACGT
>VXPR01000192.1 GCA_009839405.1 Gammaproteobacteria bacterium | reverse complement strand
CCCCCCCCCCCCCCCCCCCCCCCCCCCCCCCCCCCCCCCGCCCCCCCCCCTCCCCGCGGGGGCCGCCTTGCGGGCTGTGCAGAGGCGCTAGGGCGCGCTAGCGTGCCGCCCGGCGGATCTCCTGCATCGAGCGCCAGTGACCGGCGGGCCAGGGGCGGAAGTCGATCGTGTCGCGCCAGGCGAACGCGGTGAGTGGTCGGTAGGTCGGCAGCCCCCCGGCGAGTTCCTCGTGCTTCCTGCGCGCGATCTCGCGCACGAGCGTCTGCCGCTCCGTCGGATCCAGCGTCGTGCGTGCCGTCTCGAGGAGCTGGTCGAAGCGGGCATCGGCGTGGTAGGAGACGCTGCCGCGAGACTCGCTCCACGAGTGCAGGTGCAGGGACCACGCGGAAATGGGATCGCCCGGCAGGCCCTGTTCGCCCATGGCGCTGATGATGCCGTCCATCTCCGGCCGGGTGCGCCGGCGCAGGACGTCGGCCCAGGCGCCGTACTCCAGTTGGACGATGCGGCAGCGGATGCCGACTGCGCCAAGAAAGGCGTAGGCGGCCTCCCCGACTTCCTTGATGTTCGCTTCGCGCGGCGTCGTCATGTTGTAGCAGTTGATGTCGAATCCACGCGGATAGCCGGCTTCGGCGAGGAGCGCGCGGGCGCGGGCGGGGTCGTAGGGATACGGCGCAAGGTTCGGGTCGTAGCCGACCGAACCCGGCGCGACCTGCGCCGTGCGAATGGCCTGGCCGTTGACCACATGCTCGACGATGGCGTCGACGTCGATGGCGTGGGCGACGGCCCGGCGCACCCGGACATCACTCAAGGGACTTGCGGGGTCGATCGCGTTCATGCCGAGATAGAGGTTGTTGGGAGTCGGCAGCGATGCGACGCGCACCCCGGGCATGCCGCGGAACTCTTCGACGAGGGCGGTTGGCAGGGCGTCGATCCAGTCGGCGCGGCCGGTGCGGAACGCGGCGAGGCGGGTGGTGTCTTCCGGGATGATCTTGATCACCAGGCGTTTGGCGCGGCGTTCCGTACCGCCGTTCCAGTAGTCCTCGAAGCGTTCGACGACGAGCTCCTCGCGCGCCTTGCGGGAGACGAACTTCCACGGCCCGGTACCGACGGGGTGTGCCTGGACGCCAGCGTCACCGACCTCTTCGTAATAGCGCCGCGGCACCGCCCAGAGGGCAAGATTCCAATGGAAGAAAAGGGCATCGGGTCGCTCGAAGACGATGTCGAAGCGATGGTCGTCGTGTACCACGAGGTCGCGCGCGTAGCGCAGCCGATAGGCCGCCGGCGAGGCGGCGCTGCGCTGGCGTTCGAAGGCGTAGCGGAAGTCGTGCGACGTGAGCGTGTCGCCGTTGTGGAACTTGACCCCCTCGCGAAGCTTGACCGAGACGACGTGATCGCCGCCCCTGGTGGACTGGGACCAAGACTCGGCGAGCCAGTTGACGCGGTTGCGTTCCGGATCGACGTTCGCGAGTTGCTCGTAGAACAGCGTGATGAAGCGTTCGTTGAGGCCGCCAATCGACACGGTGGGATCGACGCGGTTGGGTTCCACGGCGAACGCGATGACTATCTCGTCTGACTGGTCGGGCGACGCGCCATGCGCGGTGAGCGACGGGGCGACGACGAGGAGCAAATAGGCTATCGCGAGGCGGGCCCGGGAGAGGCCGGGCTGGCGCGTATGCAACACGTAATGCGGCTCGATGTGGACCAGCACGCGATTATAGGGACGGGCTGCCGTCAGGCAATCACGGCCTGACGGCATCGGCAGATTCGTCCCTGAGCACTCCCGCTCAGCATGCAAACGCGCAAACCACGCGAACTTCGATACTGCGCCGCGGCGGCGCATCCGGTGGCGCATCGATGTCGAACGACGTATGGGGACAGCCCGGCGCGCGGTCGGGCCGCGTGTCGAGCTGCTTGAACACCATGATCTCGTCCGTGCGCATTTGCGGGAAGTAACAGAACCGTTGGCGCGGATTGAAAACCGGCATGGAGGACAGCGAGGCGTCGGTCGGCTTGCCGGGCCGTAAAGGGAGCGGCTTGGCGCGCGGACCCGCATACCAGTAGTCGACGACATCGTCCCGATCGAGGGTACGGGCGTCGATCACGGCGAGAGGATTGCGGTGTGCGGGGAAGTCGATCGGCTGCCAGGTGTTGTACCACGCGAACTCCCAGCGCGTCCCCGAGCCGAGCTCCTGGCCGTATCCGCGCTCCACGATGTCGCGCCGGTCGGCGCCGCTGTCGGCGAGGGAGTAGTCGCAGTGGACGTAGCGGGCGTAGGCTGCGTTGAACCCGCGCGCGTCCTCGGTTCGTACCGTGTGGCCGTCCACGAAGACCCGGTCCGCTCCGGACAGGCCGCGAACCAAGCGGCCGATCTCCTCGTAGTAGATGCCGACAACGTCTTCGCGTTTGCGGAAGCTCTGGAGCGCGGACTCATGGCGCGTGAGGATGAACCCTGAGGTGTCGAGATCCAGCGCCTGGCCCCGCACGTCGTCGATGGCGACGCGGCGCTTGTGAGTGACGGCCCTGCGCGATTCCGCGTCGCCGATCCGCGGCGGGTCCGAACGGCCCTTCCATTCCCTGTTGAGGTAGCGAACTTCCGCGCTGGTGGACCGCGAGACGATTTTTTCGGCTCCTCCGCCGAGGCTGCCAGTCCGATCCTACCTGAACTCCTCACCGTTTCTGAGAGCGAGGCGATGAGACACGGCGTTCGATCTGTGGAAGCATCTGCCGGCGGCGCGAAGCGGGGCGGCCATTGGCCAGGCTTACGCGACCTGTCGGGGTCGCCGCTGTCAGCAAGGATTGGAGAACGCAGGGCATGGCAGACGTGATGAAGGGTGTGCGCGTTGTGGAGGTTGCGCAGTTCGTGCTGGCTCCCGCTGCGGCGTCGATCCTCGGCGACTGGGGTGCGGAGGTGATCAAGGTCGAGCACGCGCAGCGTGGCGACGCCGTGCGAGCGCTGTCCAGCTACGGCGTCCCCGCCGACGTCGATGGCGTCAATTTTCTCTGGGACCCATTCAATCGAGGCAAGCGGTCGGTTGGCATCGACCTCACCATCGCGGAAGGCCGCGAGATCGTCCTCGAACTGGCGCGGCGCGCGGACGTCTTCATCACCAACTACCTGCCCTCGGCGCGTGCGCGGCTCGGGATCGACGTAGCCGACATCAGGGCGGTGAATCCGGACATCGTCTATGGCCGGGGCAGTGCGCACGGCCCGCAGGGCGTCGAAGCCGACCAAGGCGGCTTCGAGAGTACCTACTGGTTTCGCAGCGGCGGGGGGGGGGGGGGGGCGCGGGCCGGGGGGGGGCCCGGGGGGGGGGGGGGGGTTTTAAAAAAAAAAGCAGGCCCCCCGGCGGGGGCGGGAGGTGAAGGGGGGGGGGGGGGGGAGTAAAAA
>VXPR01000361.1 GCA_009839405.1 Gammaproteobacteria bacterium | reverse complement strand
AGCCGCGCGCCTGTCGGCGCGTGCGAGGGCGGGACGCCCTCGCCCCCAGGGCCCTTGCTTCGAGTTGAATTCGCCAAGTATCGATGGGTTACGCGATTTTCTCCATACGCCTGGCGCGTCGTACTCTTGGAGGGAGGGCGCCTTGTCCTCCAGCGCGCCCGAAGGGCGCGGGCGCCTCCGCTTACTCTACCGTTACGGATTTGGCTAGGTTGCGGGGGCGATCTGCATCCGTGCCCTTGAGGACAGCGGTGTGGTAGGCAAGGAGTTGTAGCGGGATGGTGTACACGATGGGGGCCAAGAGTTCGTGGACTCGTGGGACCTCCACCACGGTCACCCCTTCTCCTTCCACGATGCCGGAGTCGGCGTCGGCGAAGACGTAGAGGCGGCCGCTGCGGGAGCGAACCTCCTCCAGATTCGCGCGCACCTTTTCCACCAGTTCGTTGCCGGGGGCCACGGCCACTACGGGCATGTCGTCGTCCACCAATGCCAGCGGGCCGTGCTTGAGTTCGCCGGCCGGGTAGCCCTCGGCGTGGATGTAGGAGATTTCCTTGAGCTTCAGTGCGCCTTCCAGAGCCACCGGGTATTGCAGGCCGCGGCCCAGGAACAGGGCGTGGTGGCAGTCCATGAACTGCTCCGCCAAGGCGCGAATGCGAGGTTCGAGCGCGAGGGCCTGCTCCACCACCTCCGGCAGTTGCCGCAACGCCGCGACGAGTTCCGCTTCACGCTCGGGGCTGAGACCTGCCCGCCGGGCAAGCAGAATGGTGAGCAGCATGAGCGCCACGAACTGCGCTGTGGTGGCCTTGGTGGAAGCCACCGCTACCTCCGTGCCGGCATGCAGCATGAGCGCAAGCTCCGATTCGCGCACCAGCGAACTCACGGGCACGTTGCAGAGCGTGAGGCTGTGTTCGAAGCCAGCTTCTTGTGCGATGCGCAGGGCAGCCAGGGTGTCGGCGGTCTCACCGGACTGGGAGATGGTGACGAACAGGCTCCCTTCCGGCACCACGAACTTGCGATAGCGGAACTCGGAGGCGATCTCAACGTTGCAGGGGATGCCGGCGAGTTCCTCGATCCAGTATCGGGCCACACAGCCGGTGTAGTACGACGTGCCGCAGGCGGCGATGGTGACGGCGCGCGTGCTGTCGAGCACCGCGCTGGCGTTGACGCCGAATGCCGGCTCGAGCACGCGAGAACGACCCACGCGACCTTCCAGGGCATCGCGCACGGTCTGCGGCTGTTCGTGAATCTCCTTGTGCATGTAGTGGCGGTAGTTGCCGCGATCGGCATCGCCCGTGTCGGTGGTGATGCGAAGCGTGGTGCGAACGGCGGTCTCGTCCTTCAAATCCCACACCGTGATGCCAGCCGCCGTGAGTTCGACGAGGTCTCCTTCCTCCAGGATGAGGAAGCGGTCGGTAACGGGTCGCAGCGCCGGCACGTCCGAGGCGACGAAGTTCTCGCCAATGCCGAGGCCGACCACGAGCGGGCTGCCGACGCGCATGGCGACGATGCGGCTTGGGTCATTGGCGGAAATCACGGCCAGCGCGAATGCACCTTCAAGTCGGCGCGCGGCCTCGCGCACCGCGTCGCGCAGCTCGACCTCCGGGTTGCGGCGGAGACAGTCGTCCACCAGATGGGCGATCACTTCGGAGTCCGTGTCCGACTCGAACCGGCACCCTCCTTCCTTGAGCTCTTCGCGCAGGCGTTCGTAGTTCTCGATGATGCCGTTGTGGACGAGCGCAATGCGACCGCCGCCGGCGACGTGAGGGTGGGCATTGCTGACCGCGGGGACGCCGTGGGTGGCCCAGCGCGTGTGGGCGATGCCGGTGACACCAGCCAGCGGTGCGGCCATGAGGGCATCGTCGAGTTCCTGCACGTTGCCGACCGTTCGCCGACGTTCGATGCCGTTTTCACCAACGATGGCCATGCCGGCCGAATCGTAGCCGCGATACTCCAGCCGGTGCAGCCCGGCAAGGAGAATCGCCTGTGCCTGACGACTGGTGACCGCGCCGACTATCCCGCACATGGCAAGCCCAAGGCAGCGGCGGGCGAGGTGCGTGCCATCACGCCGGCTTTTTCCGGGCCTTGCGCTTGGCTGGCGGGGACCAGCCGGAAATGTTGCGCTGGCGAGCCCGGCCCACGGCAAGACCTTCCTTGGGAACGCGGGTGGTGACGGTTGAGCCGGCGGCGATATACGCCTGGTCTTCGATGGTGAGGGGCGCTACAAGGGTCGAATTGGTGCCGATGAAGGCGCCTTCCCCCACTTGCGTCTCGTGCTTGTCGACGCCGTCGTAGTTGCAGGTGATGGTGCCGGCACCGACGTTGCTGTCCTTGCCAATCGCGGCATCGCCAAGATAGGCGAGGTGGCTCGCCTTCACGCCGTCGCCCAGGCGCGCCTTCTTCGTCTCCACAAAGTTGCCGATGCGAACCGACTCGCCGAGCTCCGTGCCGGGGCGCAGCCGAGCGAACGGGCCGATTTCCGAGCGGCGGCCGATCAGGGCACCGTCGATGACGCTGTGGGGCTTGATGTGGGCGCCGTCGCCGACCGTGGCATCGCGGATCACGCAGCCTGCCCCCACGACAACGTCGTCGCCGAGTGTGACCTCTCCCTCGAAGACGACATTGATGTCGATGAAGCAGTCCTGCCCGGCGGTGAGGCGGCCCCGGATGTCCAATCGCGCGGGATCGGCGATGGTGGTGCCGCCGGCCATCAGTCGCTCCGCTTGTCCCCGCTGCCACTGCCGTTCCACTTGCGCCAACTGGCGACGGTCGTTGACCCCGAGCGCTTCCGTCGCTCCTCCCTCCACCGCGCGGATGGAGATGCCGCGATGCGCCGCAAGGCCGACGACGTCGGTGAGGTAATGCTCGCCCTGGGCGTTGTCGGCACCTACTTCGCCGAGCAGTTCGCTCAGGAGGGCCGCAGGCGCGGCGAGGATGCCGGTGTTGATCTCGCGGATGGCCTTCTGTTCGGGAGTGGCGTCCCGTTCCTCAACGATGCCGGTGACGCGACCATCCGCCGAGCGCTCGATGCGACCCAAGCCGACGGGTTGCCCGACATGCGCCGTGACCAGCGCCAAGCCGGAAACGGCCCCGGCCACGCACCGCTCGAGCACTTCTGCCCGAACCAGCGGCACATCGCCGGCGAGCACGAGCACCGTGGCGTCCTCGGCCACATCCGGCAGCGCCTGCATAGCCGCATGACCCGAGCCCTTGCGTTCGCGCTGCAAAGTCCAGTGGACGTCGGTTCGAGACGAAAACGCTGCCCGCACCGCCTCAGCTCCCTCGCCAACCACCACCCGCAACGCCGCCGGCTGCATAACCCCCGCCGCATCTAGCACGTGCCCAAGCAAGGGTCGCCCACCAACACAATGCAGCATCTTCGGCAGCCGAGAACGCATCC
>VXPR01000360.1 GCA_009839405.1 Gammaproteobacteria bacterium | reverse complement strand
AAACCCCCCTCCCTCTACGTCGGGGGGGCTCGGTTTTGTTTAACAGACACCGCCTTGCGGCGCGTGCGAGGGCGAGACGCCCTCGCCCCCAGGGCCCTGATTTCGAGCCATGTTTGAAGGAGCCATGTTCGCCCTTTACAGCCGCGTGAGCTGGCGGTAGGCCTTCTCGAGCGCGTCGGGGAGTTCGTGGGATTCCTCGATGACCATGTAGCGGTCTTCCGGACACATGCGGCGCAGGTAATCGTGGCCGGAACGGTCCACCGTGACGCAGAAAGTCTCGATGCCGGCCGCTTCGGCTTCGCGCAGCGCCTTGGCGGTGTCTTGCACGCCGTATTCGTGCTCGCCTCGCTCTGGGCCGTAGTCGCAGTCCTGCGGAAAGCCGTCGCTGACGATCATCAGCACCTTGAGGGCAGTGCCGGCGGCTTCGAGCTTGCGGACGGCGTGACGGATGGCGGGGCCCATGCGGGTGGAGCGCTTTGGGGTCATGGCCGCCAACGCCTCTAGCACGTTGCGGTCGTAGGCTTGACCGAGTTCCTTGGCGACGAAGAACTCCACGCAATCGCGGCCATAGCCCGAGAAGCCGTAGATGCCATATTGATCGCCAATGGCTTCGAGCGCGCCAGACATGGTGAGCACCGCCTCGCGCTGGATGTCGATGATGCGGCGGCGTTCGGCGTCCTCTACGCGCCTCGCCTCGAAATCCCATTCCTCGTCCTCGTCGAAGTAGGGGTCGCGCAAGTCTTGTGGACCGCTCGGCGCGAGGGCTGGCGGTTCGGGCTCCTCTAGCGAGGGGAGGCCCCTCGCGCTCCCCCGCGCTGAAGGCTCCTCTCGCGGTGGTTCCTCTAGCACATCGTCGGTGGAGGCGGAGAGGTCCACCAAGAAGACGGCACCGACATCGCGGCGCAGGCGTTCGCGGCGGCTGTACACGCGCTCGTCCGGCGAGACGCCGACGCGCAGGTCAGAGCGAGCGGCCACGATGCTGTCGAGGTCGAGTTCGTCGCCATCGCTCACCTTCGCCTGGCGGCGATAGCCAGACGGACGGATCTGCTCGAAGCGCCGTCGCACCGCATGGGCCAGGGGCCGAACTGCTGCCAACAGTTCGTCGGGGTCGCGGCCACCGAGAGCGTTCGCGTCTGTGTGCAGCCGCTCCTCAAACAGCCGACACCAGCCGTGGAGGTAGCGCTGGCTATGGCAATCCCACTCGTCGTAAAGGAAGCTCCGTGCATCGTCGCGTTGTTCGCCGAGGGTTCGCGCCAGCGTGGATCGTTCCATCTCGATGCGGCGCTTCAAGGCGTCGCGTTCTGCTGCGAGGTCGGCGCCTAAGTCGCGCAGCTCGCCAGGCCGGTCCGCCTCTCCCGCCACGGCTTCGCCTTCTTCCAAGGCTTCGGCCACCGCCAGCGAGAGCAGCTTGGCGTCGAGGTCCGCCAAGTCCTCGTCCCAGTCTTCGAGGCGGGTCTGGCGTTGGAGCCACTCGAGTTGCGGACCCTCGTTCGTTCCAGATTCGTCCGACTCCTCCGGGTAGAAATCCAGCGAGTCCATGCATGCGGTCACGGCGGCGGCGGAGTCGTACACGTCGGCGTTCTCGTCAGCGACTGAGCCAGCGTGAAGCGCGAACGCCGACACCACCGGCAAACCTTCGAGCGCAGCTTCAAGCCGTTCCACCTCGCCGGCAATGCCGTCCGAATACGCTTGCCTTGATCCGAGTCGAACATCGAGCAGCGCACGCCGATAGCGGTCCGCACCTGGATAGCGGCGCACGACGGCAGCCCTCACGCGCGCCATCTCGATGACGTGAAACAGCCGCCGCGCCAGTTCCGGCAGCTCGAAATGGGCGAAGAAGATGGCGATATCGGATTCCCGGTGTGCCGCCGGGGGCTCACGCAGACGCAGCGCGGCGATGCGATCCCGCGCCGCGGCGATGTCGAAGCGATAGGTGCCGAACTCGCGGAAGCCGAGTTGGTACAGGGCAGTGAGCCGATACGCCGCCTCATTCAGCGTTTGGGTCGGAAACCAGTCAATAACCGTCGGCAGGTACAAGGCGCCAGCATCGTGGCTGGCGCTGTCGTGCGCCGGGTCGGGATTGCCATCGGGCAAGTCAGCGGCCGGCCGGATGTGGTGATAGCGACCGGCGATGCCCTCGGCAAACAGGGCAAGGCTCCGCTGCACATCCGCCAGATGCGCCGCAGATTCGGGCGGTTCGGTTGGCGTTTGAGAGGGTGAGTCCAAACCGGCTTTATCCTGCGGTCACGGCCAAACCACATCGACGATGCCGGCCACCGCCTCCTGCACCGTGGCGTCATCGGACACGGCTTCCGTGATGGCCACGGCCGCCGCTCGCCTCGGCTCGATGCCGCGGCGCATGAGTTCGCCGGCATAGATGAGCAGCCTCGTGCTCACGCCTTCCTCGAAACCGTGCTCACGCAGGTTGCGCACCTTGACGCCGATGGTGGCAAGGCGCCCCGCGGTCTCGCCATCGACACCGCTTTCGTGGGCGATGATGGTCGCCTCCCGCTCCTCGCTCGGATAGTCGAAGGTGAGGCTGGCGAAACGCTGCCGGGTGCTTGGCTTCAGGTCCTTGAGAATGCTCTGGTAGCCGGGGTTGTAGGAGATCACCAGCAGGAAATCGTCGTGCGCTGGCACCAGTTCGCCGGTCTTGTCGATGGGCAGCAAGCGGCGATGATCGGTGAGGGGGTGGATCAGCACGGTGGTGTCCTTGCGCGCCTCGACGATCTCGTCGAGATAGCAAAGCGCGCCCTCGCGCACGGCGTGGGTCAGCGGGCCGTCCTGCCACACGGTCTCGTCGCCCTTGAGGAGATAGCGCCCGACGAGGTCGGCGCCGGAGAGATCTTCGTGGCATGCCACCGTGACCAGCCGGTCGGCGAGGCCCCGTTCGCCGCCATAGAGACGCCAAGCCATGTGCTCGATGAACCGGGTCTTACCGCAGCCGGTGGGACCCTTGAGCAGGACCGGCATGCGAGCACCGAAGGCTGCTTCGAAGATCTCGACTTCGTCGGCTAGGGGAAGGTAATAGGGTTCCTGCAACGTTGTCTCCTAGGGGTCGTGGGCGTCGTTAGCGCCAGGGCTGACCGAAGTTTGAAAGGCGGCCCCCTTCTTAAGATAGCGAGCACGCTCTCTCGACCCGTGCGCGAGGTGTGTGACGGGAAGGGCGGCGGCAACGCACTCTCGTCACGATCGGAAGCACCGTTCGCGGCACGAAGTCGACGGCGCCGGGGAATCGCTGGCGATCCCTCCTATTGTCACTCCCCCCTCGCGGCGGAGTCGAGAAGCTGATGATGCCTCCTCTTGTCACTCCCCCCTCGCGGCGGAATCGAGAAGCTGGCGATGCCTCCTCTTGTCACTCCCCCCTCGCGGGGGAGTCGAGAAAAGGCGTCCTCGCC
>VXPR01000594.1 GCA_009839405.1 Gammaproteobacteria bacterium | reverse complement strand
CTCGCCCCACCGCACCGGAGTCGGCCGACGGCACGAAGACGGCGACGACGATGATGACCGCGGCGAGGCTGGTCACCGTTGCGAGCGGCAGCTTTTCGAGCGGGAAGAACGTCGCCTCGGGCACGCTTTCGCTGGCGGCGGCCGCGAGGCCCGCTTCGCCGAACATCTCAAAATGCAGGGCGGTGTTGCCGAAGATTGTGAACCAGAGGAACGTCAGCAGGGTGGGTGCCAAGAGCACGCCCAGGACGAACTCCCGCACCGTGCGGCCGCGCGAGATGCGGGCGATGAACATGCCCACGAACGGTGCCCAGGAGATCCACCACGCGTAGTAGAAAACGGTCCAGTCGTTCTGCCAATCGCCGCCCGTCCATGTTTCGTTCCAGGTGGCGAGTCGAGGAAGATGCTGCAGGTAGTGGCCCGTGTTCTCCACGAAGCCGTTGAGGATGAACAGGGTCGGCCCCCCGAACAGCA
The DNA here is from genome assembly GCA_009839405.1 of Gammaproteobacteria bacterium. Taxonomy (GTDB): domain Bacteria; phylum Pseudomonadota; class Gammaproteobacteria; order Pseudomonadales; family Azotimanducaceae; genus VXYL01. Next base: position 2,929 of record VXPR01000594.1, on the reverse strand, counting down.
CGAAAAGGCCGAGGATGGCCGCCAGTGACATGTTCAGCTCCGACAGGCGCTTGATGCCGGCGCTGAGGCCGAGCGCCACCGATACCAGCGCAATCGCCGTGATGACACCCACCAGCGCAAGCTGCACGCCGAGCGAGTTGTCGAGGCCAAAGAGGCGTGCCAAGCCCGCGTTCACTTGCGTTGCGCCGAGGCCCAGGGAAGTGGCGATGCCGAAGACGGTCGCCACGATCGCCAGCACGTCGATGGCATGGCGCAGGGCGTGGCTGCGTTTTGGGAGGATCGGCGCCAGCACGGCACCGACGGTGAGCGGCAGGCCTCGGTTGAACGCCACCAGCGCGAGGCCGAGGCCAATGACCCCGTAGATGGCCCATGCGTGCAGGCCCCAGTGCAGGAAGGTGAAGCTCATCGCGTCGCGTGCCGCCGTAACGGCATCGATGGCTTCGCCACCCGGCGGCGTTTGGTAGTGCAGAAGCGGCTCGGCCACCGCGTAGAACAGCAGGCCAATGCCCATGCCGGCACTGAACAGCATGGCGAACCACTCCCAGCGCGAGAATTCGGGCCTCGCATCGGCGCCCCCGAGCCGCACCGAACCGCCGCGCCCGAAGGCTGCCGCCAGCGCGAACAGCAGCAGCGCGTTGGCCGTAAACACGTAGAACCAGCCGAAGGACGAGGCGATGGCCGTCTGCAAAGACCCGAACGCCGCATTGGCGCGATCGAGATTGGCGAGGGTGGCAACGGCAAAGACGAGGATGATCAACACCGCCGGCACGAACACGGGGGCGTTTACGCGGTACTTGCCGGACTCGAACATGCGTCGCCCCTCCCACCCGATAGGCCCTACGCCATTGTGACCCCACAAGGCAGCGAATCAACAGCGGTCAGGGTTGGCCCTTGAATCCGCGCCCTTGCGCCCCCACTTGCCGATGTTGGGTTAGCCAGTGGGCCGCAAAGCCATGACCGAAGCCAGCGCAGCCGAAACCCTCGGCTTTCAGACCGAGGCGAAAAAGCTCCTGCAACTGATGATCAACTCCCTGTACTCGAACCGGGAGATCTTCCTGCGGGAGCTGATTTCCAACGCCTCGGATGCCATCGACAAGCTGCGCTTCGAGGCGCTTGCCGACGACGCGTTGCTGGCGGGCGGCCCTGATTTTCGCATCCGCGTTGAGTTCGACAAGGATGCCAAGACCCTCTCGGTGAGCGACAACGGCGTCGGCATGACACGGGACGAGGTGGTGGCGAACCTCGGCACCATCGCCAAATCCGGCACGGCCGAGTTCCTCGAACGGCTCACCGGGGACCAGAAAGGCGACGCCACGCTGATCGGCCAGTTCGGTGTGGGTTTCTACAGCGCCTTCATCGTTGCCAAGGAGGTGGAGGTGCTCACCCGGCGGGCGGGTCAGGAAGCGGGCGTGCGCTGGTCGTCCCAAGGGGAGGAGAGCTTCACGGTCGAGGATGCCGAGGGGCTCGCCCGCGGCACGAAGGTGACGCTGACGCTCAAGGACGACGCCGAGGAGTTTGCCGACGGCTTTCGCCTGCGCTCCATCGTCCGCCAGTACTCCGACCACATCGGCGTGCCGGTGGAGATGCCGAAGGAGGGGGACGCCGAGGAAGGCGAACCGGAGTTCGAGAGCGTCAACTCCGCCAAGGCGTTGTGGACCCGTTCCCGCAGCGAGATCGACGACGACGAATACCGCGAGTTCTATCGCCATGTTTCGCATGACTTCGAGGATCCGCTGGTCTGGAGCCACAACCGCGTTGAGGGGAAGCTCGAGTACACGAGCCTGGTGTACGTGCCGAAGCGCGCGCCCTACGACCTGTGGAATCGGGAGGCGCCGCGTGGGGTCAAGCTCTACGTCCAGCGCGTGTTCATCATGGACGAGGCCGACGAGTTCCTGCCCCTGTACCTGCGGTTCGTGCGCGGCGTGGTGGATTGCAGCGACCTGCCGCTCAACATCTCGCGCGAAATCCTGCAGAAGGACGAACGCACCCGCACCATTCGCAACGCTCTGACGCGCCGCGTCCTCGACACCTTGGGCAAGCTCGAAGCCGAGCAGTACGGCGAGTTCTGGGACGAGTTCGGCCAGGTGCTGAAGGAGGGCGTGGCAGAGGACTTCGCCAACAAGGAGACGCTCTTGAAGCTCCTGCGCTTCGCCTCCACCCACGACGAGGAGGCGAGCCAGCGCATTTCCCTCGCCGACTATGTGGGGCGCATGGGCGAGGGCCAGGATCGCATCTACTACCTGATCGCGGAGTCCGACAGCGCGGCGCGACAGAGCCCGCATCTGGAGGTGTTCCGCGCCCGGGGCATCGAGGTGCTGCTGCTGACCGACCGGATCGACGAGTGGTTCATGTCCTTTGCCGGGGAGTTCGACGGCAGGGAATTCCAGGACGTGACCCGCGGCGAACTCGATCTCGACAAGGTCGAGGAAGCGGCGGAGGAGGGCGAGGAAGAGTCCAAGGACGAGGAAGACGATGCTCTCGCGACCCGCGTCAAGGAGGCGCTCGGCGAGCGGGTGAACGAAGTGCGTCGCTCCAAGCGCCTGACGGACTCGCCGGCCTGTCTCGTGCTCGGCGAACACGACATGGGCTTGCAGATGCGCCGCATCATGGAGGCTGCCGGCCAGTCCGCCCCGGAGAGCAAGCCGGACTTCGAGATCAACGCCGACCACCCCTTGATTCTCCGCCTCGACGCAGAGCCGGACGAAGACCGCTTCGGCGACCTCGTGTCGATCCTGTTCGACCAGGCGGCCTTGGCGGAAGGCAACGGCATCGAGCAGCCAGGCGCCTACGTGCGGCGAATCAACGACCTGTTGGTGGAACTGCTCGGCTAGGAGCCTGTAGTAGAAAACGACGCTTGCGCCGGAGTCGAGCCCCCTTGCGAGAAGCCCCCCCTCCGAAAAGCGAGGCGCTTTTCGACTCCCCCGCAAGG
>VXPR01000187.1:1108-3403 GCA_009839405.1 Gammaproteobacteria bacterium | reverse complement strand
CGCCGCCGAGGCGCTGACGAGCATCCTCATCCAGATCAACCGACGCCACGAGATCTCCCATTCCGGCATTCAGATCGTCGGTCAGGCCGACCACTAGGGGCGCGTGCATCCCCAAGGGACAGCCGCCATGACGTCCATCTCCATCGTGCCGGTGCGGGGCGTGCCGATGGTGCAGGCGGGGGATGACCTCGCCGCGCTGCTGCAGGGCGCCATCGTCGCCAGCAACCTCGCGCTTGAGGACGGCGACATCCTCGCCGTGGCGCAGAAGATCGTCTCCAAGGCGGAAGGCCGCCTCATTCGCTTGGCCGACGTGACGCCTACGAAAGCGGCGACGGAACTGGCCGAGAAGGTCGAGAAAGACCCACGCCTCGTGCAGCTCATCCTCGACGAATCCACGGAAGTCGTCCGGCACAAGCCCGGTGTGCTCATCGTCCGGCACCGGCTCGGGCTCGTCGGCGCCCACGCTGGCATCGATCAATCCAACATCGACCACGGCGAAGGCGAGGATGAAGGTGCAGCGCTGTTGCTGCCGGAAGACCCTGATGCCTCCGCAGCACGCCTCCGCGACGGCATCCGTGCCGCCACCGGCATCGACATTGGCGTGCTCATCACCGACAGCGCGAACAGACCTTGGCGACTCGGCACCATCGGCGTCGCCATCGGCGCGGCGGGATTCAACGTGCTCGACGACCGCCGCGGCGGCAGCGACATCTTTGGTCGAGAACTGAAGGTCACGCTGATCAACCGCGCCGACAGCATCGCCACCGCGGCGACCTTGGCGATGGGTGAAACGGACGAGCGCACCCCCGCCGCCATCGTCCGAGGATTCCCCATCGAGCGCTATGCAGGGCAAGTGGCTGCAGACATCAACCGCCCCTTGGATGAGGACCTGTTTCGGTGAGCCGCCTCCGGCCCGGCAAGGCGCTAGGAGGCTCTGCCGCAAATGCGGCGCTGGCTTCGAGCCGTAGCTGCGAGCGAATGCGAGCACGAAGGCCAGCAGTTCGCGCAGCGAACTGCCAACGCGCCCGCAAGGGCGCGCCAGCCCCGTCATGACCATTCTCGCCCTCACCGGCGGCGTCGGCGGCGCCAAGCTCTGTCTTGGCCTCGCCCGGGTGCTCGCGCCGGAAGAAGTGGTATTCGTGGTCAATACCGGCGATGACTTCGAGCACCTTGGCTTCCACATCTCGCCGGACGTGGACACACTCACCTACACCCTGGCCGATGCCGCCAACCCCGTTGCCGGCTGGGGCCGGCAGGGCGAGACCTGGCACTTCACGGAAGCGCTCGAAGAGCTCGGCGGCGAAACCTGGTTCCGGCTCGGGGACAAGGACCTCGCCTTGCACGTGCGCCGTCGGGAACTCCTCGCAGCCGGGCAATCGCTAACTGGGGCAACCGCGCAAATCGCCCAAGGCCTCGGCGTTAGCCATCGAATCCTGCCGATGTCCGACGATCCGGTGCGTACCCTCGTACATACCCGGGACGGGCCTCTCGCCTTCCAGCACTACTTCGTCCGCGACCGCTGCGCCCCGGAGGTCACCGGCTTCGACTTCCACGGTGCCGCTAGCGCCAGCGTGAATCCGGCGATTCCGTTCGAGCAGGTGACGGGTGTCGTCATTTGCCCGTCGAATCCCTTCGTGTCAGTGGACCCGGTGCTGGCCGTGCCCGGCATGCGCGAAGGAATCAGGCATTCGGGGGCGCCGGTGGTGGCTGTTTCCCCCATCGTCGGCGGCGCCGCCATCAAGGGCCCCACGGCGAAGATGATGCAGGAGCTTGGCGTCCCGGCCACCACGGTGGAAGTGGCAAAGCACTACGCCCAGTTCGTTACCGGCTTCGTCATCGATGCGGTGGATGCGGATGCAGAGGGCGAAGTGCAGGCGCTCGGCCTCGCGACAACCGTGACGCAAACGGTGATGCGCTCTCTGGACGACCGCATCGATCTCGCTCGCGCGGTGCTGGCATTCCTTGATGGCGGCGCACAAGCGGGACTTAAGTCCTAAGCCGACGTGATGAGCGAAGCCGATATCCCGCGCAGCTCGCAAAGCGAACGGCGGGCGGGCATATGGGCGCTGCTGCCGTTCAAAGGCGCCGCCGGCGCCAAGAAGCGCCTTGCACCGGCGCTCGATCCAACCGAGCGCGAAGGACTCGTGCTGGCGATGGTTCGGGACGTGCTCGATGCTCTCGTCGGCAGTCGCCTGCTGGCCGGCACCGTCATCGTCTCCCGGGCCCCGGGTGGGCGCCCACAAACCCCCCCAATTTTGGTTTAGTTTATTAAACCACACCCCCACCAAAAATAAA
>VXPR01000187.1:0-1098 GCA_009839405.1 Gammaproteobacteria bacterium | reverse complement strand
TCATCGTCTCCCGGGCCCCGGTGGCGGCGCAGCTCGCCACCGAGTTTGGCGTTGAGGTATTCGCCGACAGCGCAGCAGATCTTTCCGGCGCGGTCGTCGAAGCCGGCGAATACGTGGCGCGAAGCCGGGGCGCCACGGGAACGCTGTTCGTTCCCGGCGACGTGCCGCTCGTGACGCCAGCCGAGATCGACACCGTGCTGCATGGCCACAGCACCGTGACGCTGGTCCCGGACGCAAACGACGTCGGCACCAACGCCGCCGCCTGTTCGCCACCGAACGCCTTCGAGTACCTCTTCGACGGCAAGAGCTTCAAGCCCCACATTGCCTCCGCCCGCCGAGCGAGCTTGGAACCTCGCATCGTCCGACTGCCCGGCTTTGGCCTCGACGTGGACACCATCGACGAACTCCGCACACTGGCCGCCAAGGCGCAGGGCACCCGCACCGACCACTTCCTCAAGCGCAGCGGGATCGCCGAACGGATCACGGGGGCACCTCGCGTGCACTCGGCATAGCGCCACAAAAACCGTTGCCTAGCGGCAACGCTTCTTGCCCCAGCCCAAGCCGTCCTATCACCCCGTCGGACTCGCCGCTAACACGGCCAAGTCCGACGGGCTGCTAGCCCCGAGGCAACGGCATCGGGGAGAATGCACCCCTCGTATGGCGGAGCCGGCTTAACAACGAGCGCGTCACGCCGCGAAGGTAGGATTCCATGGCAGCCAAACCGAAACGCCACCGAGTGTTGCTGCGGCTGCCGGTGGATCTGCATGCGCAAGTGGTGGAGGCCGCTCGCCGCTACGGGCGCAGCGCCAACTCGGAGATGGTGGCCCGGCTCGAGCACTCGCTGCGCGGAGTGTCGCAGCAAGAGTCCGCCATCGAACCGCCGCTCTTGCCATACGTCGAGACGACCTTCCGTCGTGATCTCAGCCGGCAGGAAACCCAACTCCTGCTCTGCTTCCGACGGCTCTCCGACCGCCAGCGACAGGGACTATTGGAACTGCTGATGCAATGAACCTAGCAGCCGTAGCTGCGAGCGAACGCGAGCGCGAAGGCCAGCAGTTCGCGCCAGCGAACTGCCGACGCGCCCGCAAGGGCGCGCTA
>VXPR01000331.1 GCA_009839405.1 Gammaproteobacteria bacterium | reverse complement strand
CCGTCGCAGAACTCGGCCATTGCCCGGTTGTGGGCGTCGGCGGCGGCGTAGCGGGCCTCGACATCCTCCGCGGTGAAGATCTTGGTGGCACAGAAGGAGGAAAACACCACTTGTCGTTCGAAGCCGAGCTGGTTGAGCGCAATGCCCCGCTCCCTGCCGCTGAATGCGCCGAGTGCTTGGTGCCACTTGGGGCCGCGGGTGAGCCGGTCGCCCAGGGCCGTTAGTTCTTGCACCACTTCCGGCGCGTGGCCTTGGGCGCCGTCGAAGGAGCGCATCTGCTCGCCCACATCGGCCAGGCGGATGTCGTCGAGCGACGGGATGCGATCCCGCATCCGCGTTTCGACATGCCGCGACAGGAAGTCTGGCAGCTCCATGAGGTGGCTGTCGGCGTCGAAGACGACCCGATCGCCGGCGTAGGTCATGGCGGCGTCAGAGGGCGACGACCGCGTGGCCCGGGCAGGTGGGGGCGCCGGTTTGGGTGACCACGTTGATGTCGAGATAGACGCGGTTTTCGCCGTCCTCCGCCTTCTTCGCGGTGACTTCGCCCGTGACCGTGAGCACGTCGTCCTTCTGGTTGATGGCGCGATACTGGCAGCCGACCTCGCGGACGATGGCATCGTCGCCGATCCACTCGCGCAGGGCGTTGACGATGTAGGCATAGCGCAGGTTGCCCATGCCGAAGGCGCCCGCCTCGTTGCCGGCGCGGCGTCCTGCCTCGTCGTCCATGTGGAAGGGCACGAACTCCTCGTTCACGGCGGCGTAGCGGTTCCACTCTGCGAAGCTGGTCTTGCGGGACCAGGTCGGCAGCTTGTCGCCGATCTGGATGTCTTCGAAGCTGACGGTCATGGGCTCCTCCTGCGGATTGGCCTTGCGGTGCTCGGTCAGTAGCGGATGCCGATGGACATGCGGGTCTTCACCAGCTCGCCGTCTTGATTGCGCCATTCGATCTCGCTGCGGACATAGAGCGTGTGCCCCAGGCGGCCTTCGCGCTCGTTCCAGTCCACCAGGCGCGTGCGGGCGCTGATGACGTCGCCGGGGCGCATGGGCACGCCGTAGGTGTCGGTCTGGCCGCCGTTCATGCCGGTGAGGGGCTTGCCATCCGGGCGCTGGCCGGCGCGTCCCGGCGAGCCGCCCTTGGGGCGTTCCACCGGCCAGGCAAAGGGGTTGAAGTCCGGGGGCGCGACGATGCCGCCCCAGCGCGTGGTTGCGGCGTACTCGGCATCCCAGTAGATACGCGGCGGCGTCTCGGGGTAGTGCGTGGCCATGGCCCAACGGCGGATGTCGGTCTCCGTGATGGGCGGCGCCATGCGCGCCTCGCTCCACACCCCTTGTGCGGCACGCATCTCGTCAGTGACGTATGTGACTTCCTGTTCGCTCAACGCGTGCCCCTCCGGATCGCCGGTGGATCGTAGCAGAAGTCCCTTGCCGAGTTGGTCGGTGCGTCGAAGACGGGCGACCACAAGGGTCGCCCCTACGGGGAAAGCGCCATGTGATCGTTGGGTTGTGCGTTGTGCGAGTATTCGGCGCCGTAGCCAAAGGAGACGGATATGCGTTTGCTTGCCCTCGCGGCCTCTCTCGCTTTTTCGGGGGTTGCCGCGGCGACCGATCGTTGCGCGGACCTTTACTTTCTGTCCGACGCGGACCATGCGGTGGAGCCGGGCATTTTGGTGGCGGCTTCGGAGGACGTTCCGGCACACTGCCGGGTGCGGGGAACCATCGACGCGACGATTCGGTTCGAGGTTCGGATGCCGGTCGAAGGCTGGAGCGGTCGGTTCATGTTCCACGCTCCGGGCGGTCTCGCCGGCGTGATTGGGGATACGAGCAGCCTGCTCGACGACGGCTTCGCCATGGCCTCGACCGACACCGGGCATGAGGGGGCGAACGCTGAGGATTTCTACCGCGATGACCACGCCAAGACGAACTTCGCCTTCCGCGCGAATCACCTGACCACTGTGCTGGCCAAGCGGATCGTCGCGGCGTTCTACGGCGAACCGGCGCGGTTCGCATACCTTTGGGGCTGCTCCAACGGCGGACGGGCGGCGCTCGTGGAGGCGCTGCGCTATCCGGACGACTACGACGGCATCATCGCAGGTGCGCCTGCAGTCGAGTACGCGCAACTGTTGGCGTGGGCGTTCGAGACCAGCCGCCACCAGGCCCGCGGCCCCCTTGATGCCGAATCGGTGGCGGTGCTCGACGCCAACACGCGGCGCGCCTGCGACATGCTTGACGGCGTTACCGACGGCATCGTCGGCGATCCGCGCAAGTGCACGGTCGAAATGCTCGAACTCGATGCGCTGCAATGCGACGAGGGCGGTGCGGCCGATTGCCTTACGGCGGGTCAGATCGAGACCGCGCGCTACATCTACACGGGCGTCACCGACGAATCCGGCGCCGTGGTGGTGCCGGGCGTCTATCCCGGCGGCGAACTCGGCGGCGACTTTGATCTGTGGGTCACCGGGCCCGTGCCGTTCCTCGAGGGCACCGCGTCCGACATCACGGTCGACGTGATCAAGGCCGTGACGCACCGCGATCCGGGCTTCGACATCGCGAGCTTCGACCCGGTGGCGGACCTTCCGGGGCTGCGCGAGATCATGGTCTCGGTCGAGGTTCCCGCCCCCGACTTCAGCGCCTTCGACGAGAGCGGCGGCAAGCTCATCATCTACAACGGCTGGCACGACCAGCCCTGCCGCGCCAAGACGCTGGAAGCGTTCCTCGCCGACGCCAAGGCGCTGAACGGCGACGCCATGGACGAGTACCTGCGCACGTACATGATCCCCGGCATGGTCCACTGTGCCGGCGGCCCGGGCGCCTGGGCGGCGGACTTCCTCCAGGCGATCATCCATTGGGTGGAAGAGGACGTCGCGCCAGACCGGATCATCGCGGAGCACCCGGGTGAGTTCACATTCATGGAGGCGCAGACGGCCATTGCCGGCAGGGAGGTGAACTGGGCCGAAGCCATCATCGAAGCCGGTGCGGCGATGGAGAACTCCCGGAGCTTCACCCGCCCCCTCTGCCCCTACCCGCAATACGCCCAGTACAACGGCTCCGGCGACACCGACGACGCGGAAAACTACGCCTGCGTGGAAGACTGACCGCGTCGGAGCGTCCAGCACGGGCCTCGTAGGGGACGTACTCCTCGGTGCGTTCAAGACGGGCGACCACAAGGGTCGCCCCTACGGGACCATGGCGCATCCACCGGTGCGTTCAGGACGGGCGACCACAAGGGTCGCCCCTACGGGTCCGTGGCGCATCCACCGGTGCGTTCAGGACGGGCGACCACAAGGGTCGCCCCTGCGAGGCCCGTTCCGAGTTTTAGGCCGGTCTGATGCGGCGGCACTCGATGTAGTAGCGCTTTTCGTGGGCTTCGCCTAGGGAGAAGGTCTTGCGGGGGGTGGGGCCGTCGTGGGT
>VXPR01000305.1 GCA_009839405.1 Gammaproteobacteria bacterium | reverse complement strand
AGGACGGAGCTGCCTCCACCGGGCCCCGAAGTGCGCGGCGCGATCGAATCGGCCCACGTCTGCGGCCATGTGCTTGAGGAAATGGCTCTGGTGGCTCCCAGGCCCGCTGGGGACGCCGCCGGCGCCGGCGGGCGCGTCGGTGAGGTTCCATGTCGCCACCGTAAGGCCGTTGCGCATCACGCCGTCGTGGTAGCGATACCAATGGTCGGTCTCGTAGCGGAACGGGCCGCCGTGGAGCTGGTTGCGGCTGGCCGCTTCGCGCATGAAGATGCAGTAGTCGTGGTCGAGGCGGAGCTTCGAGCCCACAAGCTCTGCGAGATAGGGCAGCACCTTGGGGTGATCGATCAGGTCGAGGAGGGGCTTGCCCCACTGCGACACTTCGCCGGTGCGACGGAACGGCCCGTCTGCTGGCTGGCGTGGCCATACATGGTCGGCGAAGCGAATCAGCCGCTCGCAGTCGTCCCGCGAAAGCACGCCGGGCAACACCAGAAAGCCGCGCAGGTCGAAGAGGAACTTCTGTTCTTCCGTCAGCACCGATTCGCTTCCCGCACCTTTTTGCATCTCGGCGTCTGTTTGCGCCCTGCGGGAGACCCGTGCGGTCGCTACCGGATCGTCGCCGACAGCGGCGTCTCGTGCGCCGTCCATCAGCCCCACGCCGACCTGCAGATGGCGATGGAGTAGCCGTTGGGGTCGCGTACCGTGAACTGCCGCATGTTCGCCTCCGGGTTGTCGTAGATGTCTTCCACCACTTCGATGCCCCGTTCCTTGGCCTTGGCATAGGTCGCATCGGGGTCGTCCACATGCAGGAACACCACCACGCCGTGGCCAAGCGGCGCGTCGGTGGCAACGCCGTGATCGTGGAAGCTCGGGTCCAGCTTGTGCAGTTGCAGCAGTAGTCGGTCGCCGTCCATCAACATCTCGAACTCGTCGCCGCCATGGCCGGAGGCGACGCCGAGGAAGTCTTGATACCAGCGCGAGGTGGCCTCCACGTCGCGGGCAAAGAGCATGGTTTCCGATCGCATGGAATCTCCCCTCCAAATCAGCCAAGTCCAAACACGGGCGAGTACACCCTCGCCCCTACGACGCTCGCCTCATTTTGCCGTAGGGGCGACCCTTGTGGTCGCCCGTGCATGGTAAACCTCGCGTGAGCCTTCGTAGGGGCGGGCTTGTCCCCGCCCGTGCTCGGGCATGCCAACGTGGTCGATGTGCCGTGGACGGGCGACCACATGGGTCGCCCCTACAAGCCCTTCCAGTTTGGGGAACGCTTCTCGGCAAAGGCGCGGGGGCCTTCGATGGCGTCGGCTGAGGTGCGCCGCCGACGTTCCCACTCGTAGTCGGTGTAGTACGACTGTGGCAGGGGCATGTCGAGGCCGCGCATGGTGGCTTCCTTGGTGGCACGCACGGCCAGCGGCGCGCAGCGCATGATGTCGGCGATCCACTCGTCCACCGCGGCGTCGAGTTCGTCGAGGGGCACCACCTGATTGACAAGGCCCAGCTCCAGGGCGCGGTGGGCGGTCATGTGGCGGCCGGTGAGGAGATACCCCATCGCCGTCTTGAGCGGCAGCTGCCGCGGCAGGCGATGCACGCCCACGCCGCCGGCGATGAGGCCCCTTCGTGGTTCCGGCAGCCCGAGCTCCGCATGGTCGGCGGCGACGATGATGTCGCAGGCGAGCGCGAGTTCCATGCCGCCACCCAAGGCGAAGCCGTTGACGCGGGCGATGACGGGCTTGGGGAAATGCCAGCGCTCGGTCAGCGGGCGGGTCTCGGTGTGCTTGCGCGCCCACTCTTCGCGCTGCTCGGAGGTGGCATCGCGCTCGCGGGCCCGGTGTTTGAGGTCCGCTCCGGCGCTGAAGGCGCGATTGCCGGCGCCGGTGACCACCGCCATCCAAATGTCGTCGTTGCGCTCCACCTCGTCGAAGCGCTGGGAGAGTTCCCAGCGGAGGTCCGGATTGAAGGAGTTCATGGCTTCCGGGCGATTCATCCGGATGCGGGCGACGTGGCCATCCACCTCGAAGTCGGTTACTTGAAAGGCGTCCGAAGCCATCGACATTCCTTGACCCGCGCGGGGCTCCCCAAGAGCCGCAAAGCCTACGGGAGCGGTGCGCGGCTTGGCAAATGCGCTACGGCTAGCCCCAGTTGGGCATCACCTTGCGGGAAAAGAGGTCCAGCGAGTCCTTGATCTGCTCCGGAGTGTGGATGCCGGCCGGGATGAGCAGGAACGCTTCGTCGATGGGCACCGCCTTCGCGACGCGTTCGATGCGGCGGTTGAGGGTGTCCGGCGAGCCGACCAGGAGTTCCGGCAGGCCCTGGCCGAAGGGTTCCGCCCAACTGCGCCAGAACCAGCGCATGTCTTCCAGCAGCGCCTCCGCCTTGGCGTCGGTCTCGGCGCAGATCATCAGGCCGCCCCAGCAGGCCTCGCGGCCCGGTGGCACGTCGTGGCCGTGCGCTTCCGCCTCCTCGCGCCACTCGCGCCAGAGCACCTCCAGGAACTCGGTGTTGCCGGAAAGGACGATGGGGCGGCCCTTGTAGCGGGCCCAGAACTTGGCCGTGCGCAGGCTCGCGGAGAAGCCGCCGTAGAGGGGAATCTCCGCTTGCAGCGGACGCGGCGCGATGCCGATTTCGCGAATGCGCATGTCTGCATCCACGCCGCGGCCGAAGTTCGCATAGACGGGATGTTCGTGCGGATTCACGAAATCCTTCGGAGGGAAGTTCCAGAAGTGGCCTTCGTGCGAGAACGTCTCGCTCGCCAGCGCCTTGACCACCACCTCGACAAACTCGGCGAAGTATTCACGGTTGAGGTCGTCGTCGGCGCTGTTCTTGTTCCACGGCCCAACCGCCCGCAGTTCCGGCCGCACCTTGTAGTTTTCGACCCAGCGCGACTGATAGCCACGCACGAGGCCGACGCCGAAGCGGCCGTCGAGCATGTGATCCATCGTCGCGATCTTCTCGGCCGTGGCGAGGGGATTGTTGGCGGTGGAAACGAACCCGCAGGTGATGACCTTCATGCGCGTCGTGTGCTTGCCGAGCCACATAGCCATCAGGGCAGGATCGCCCGAGAGCTCGAAGCCCTCGATCTGCAGGTGGTGTTCCGGGTGGCCGAAGCCGAAGTAGCCCCTCTCTTCCGCGAAGCCGGCATAGTCGGCAAGTTCCGTCAGCATGCGCGGATAGAGCCCTGGCGCGTGTCCCGCCATGCCCGCCTCAAGCTCGGCACGACGGCCTACGGTGCAGTAAACGAACAGTCCGAATTGGATGGCACCACTCCGAAGGGGCAACGGCGAAGGATTGTACCGCTCGCCTTGTACGGCCTACCCCACCGACGTGGGGGTTTCAACCTTCTTAGTGCCTCTGCACCCCGCGGCCTCGCACCCCCAACAACGGTCGTGGCGCGCACTTTCCTGTCACTCCCCCCT
>VXPR01000578.1 GCA_009839405.1 Gammaproteobacteria bacterium | reverse complement strand
GAGCACCGTCTTCGGGAGGCGGGGGCCGCCGGTTCAAGTCCGGCCACTCCGACCACGCACTCTTCTGCCTTCGTGTCGAAAAGCGTCTTGGGCGGCGTTCCTTTTGTGATAGAGGTAGCCCGTGAGATTGCACATAGCGCTCCCCGATGCACTGGTGGACGAATTGGATCGTCGCGTGGGGGCGAAGAAGCGAAGCGCGTTCATTCGTGCAGTCGTCGAGCAGGCGTTGGAGGACGAAAGGCGTTGGGACGCAATCGAGACCTCGCTTGGAAGCCTGCCGGACTCCGGCCACGAGTGGGACGACGATCCGGCTGCTTGGGTCCGCTGCCAGCGCCAAGGCGATGCCCGTCGCAGTGGTTGAGCCGTGTGGCGCTTGCTACTCCTCACCGAGGCACCTTCGCCGAAGTCCTCCCGTGCCTGGGCGGGTACACTCCGCATCATTCCGTGGCCAATGTCGGGAGCCGAATGCCTGCTGTCCATGATCGTGGGGGATTGCCCACGGACCAGCCAATCGATCGTGCCGAGCACGAGTGGGCGGATTGGGAGCATGTGGCCAACGCCTTGGTCGGCGTGCTGCGGCGGCACAAGATCATCAACGTGGACGAACTGCGGCGAGGCATCGAGGCGATGGTGCCGGCGGAGTACGAGTCGAGCAGCTACTACGAGCGCTGGTCCGCGTCCATCGAGACCTTGCTGGTGGAGAAGGGCGTGCTCACCACGGCCGAGATCGATGCCGTGGCCGCCGAGCTGGATGGGCGATGGGGCTAGGGATTGCTGAGGGAGACCGCGTGACGGTGCGTGCGGACGAGGTTGCCCACCACCATCGCACGCCTTGGTTCGTCAAGGGCAAGTCCGGCATCGTCCGGCGCGTGCATGGCGCATTCCCGAACCCGGAGTCGCGGGCTCATGGGGGCACGGGAATGCCTGAGCGGAGGCTTTGCCAAGTGGAGTTTCGCCAATCCGACCTCTGGGGGCGGGAGTATTGCGGCCGGCCAGACGATGTGCTGCTCGCAGACATCTTCGAGCAGTGGCTGGAACCGGTGCGGCGAGGGTAGGGCATGTCGGGTGACGACCACCATCCGCCGTTGCTTCACGCGGATCGCAGCGTGCGGGCGACGCGGGTCCTCGCCATCCGTCAGTTGCTCATCGACAAGGGTGTCGTCACCGCCGCCGAGGTGGACGACGTTGTCGCGCGGTCCCGGGCCCGAACCCCAGCGGACGGAGCGAAAGTGGTGGCGCGGGCCTGGACGGACGACGCATTTCGGGGTCGGCTGCTCAGCGACGCGCGCGCCGCCGTGGGCGAACTGGACTATCGGCTGTCCCACGATGCCGAACTCGCTGTGGTCGAGAACACGGCCGAGGTGCATCACCTGGTTGTCTGCACCCTGTGTTCCTGCTATCCCACGTCGCTCCTGGGACCGCCACCGGACTGGTACAAGAGCTTCGCGTACCGCCAGCGAGCCGTGATTGAACCCCGCGCCGTGTTGCGCGAGTTTGGTCTCGAACTGCCCGCGGCCATGGGTCTCAGCGTTGTCGACAGCACCGCCGACGTGCGCTATCTCGTCCTGCCGCGTCGCCCATCCGGAACGGAAGGCATGAGCCAGGACGACCTTGCAGGGCTCGTGACCCGCGACAGCATGATTGGCGTTGCCGAGGCCGCATCGCCCTGACGGCCGGATGCTCTTGCCGGGGCACGAGCCGACGCGGTAGGGTTGGGCCTGCCTTGCCGAAAGGAGCCGACATGTCGCACGTCGTGTCTGGTGCGGGGTGAAGTATCCGCTGGTGCTTCGGATCGCCTTTGGCATCCAGTCCCTGCTCGCGGTCCTGATCGGCTGGACCACCATCGTCGGCATGTGCGTCGAGTGGTTTGCGCACTATCAGGGCAGGGCCTACGCCTCGCGGGCTGAACTTGCGGCGGTGCTGAGCGAAGCGGCGGTGCCGTGGTTGCTCGCGGCCATCTTCCTCGCGCTCTCCGCGCTTTTGTGCCAGCTCTGGTCGTCGGGAACCAAGTGGACCGACTAGCGGTTCGCCGCGCCGTTGGCGTAGTCTTTGCGCCTTGCTTCCTGATCCAACCCAAGCCGGAGTGAGCCATGCCCCGATACGTGATCGAACGAGACATTCCCGAAATCGGCTCTGCCGAGCGCGATGCGTTGCGCGAGGCCTCGCAGAAGTCGAACGGGGTTCTGGCCGCCATGAAGGCGGAGAACAAGAACATCCAGTGGGAGCACTCCTACGTAGCTGGCGACAAGACCTTCTGCATCTACATTGCCGACAATACGGAACTCATCGACGAACACGCCGAGCGCAGCGGCTTCCCGGCGAGCATCGTGACGATGGTCAAGCGCATGATCGATCCGGTGACCGCCGAGGCCGATCAGTAGTTCCATCGCGAACGGCGCACGCTCGCTCGCCTTCGCATTCCAAAGGAGTGGGGCCATGCTGACCGGAAGCTGCCTCTGCGGCGACACCGCCTTCGAGGTGCATGGCGAGATCAGCCGGATGGTGCATTGCCACTGCTCCATGTGCCGCAAGCTCCACGGCAGCGCCTTTGCGACGTTCGGCATGGTGGAAGGCGGCACGGTCCGCTGGCGCAAGGGCGCGGACAAGGTGGTGCGCTATCAGTCCTCCGAAGAGGGCGGACGCAGTTTTTGTTCGTGCTGCGGCTCGGCGGTGCCGTCGCCATCGTCGGACGGGCCGGTCGCGTACGTCCCCTTGGGGAATCTGGCGGAGGACCCGGGCGATGTCGAGGGGCTGCACTTCTTCGCGGGTTCCAAGGCACCCTGGCACACCATAGTCGACGACCAGGAGCAGTTCGAGGACTGGGCGCCCGGGTGGGACGGTCCGAACATCGAGAGCGAAGCGCGAGCGCCTGAAACGGCAGGTGCAACCGGCGGCAGTTGCCAATGCGGCGCGGTGCGCTACGAGTACGACGACGCGGACCGCATGGTCAACTGCCACTGCTCCCGCTGCCGGCGGCAGATGGGCGCGGGCTACGCGACCTTCGTCTTCGTCGCGGGCGAAGCCTTTCGCTGGCTCGCGGGCGAGGAGCAGGTCGTCAACTTCAAGCTGCCGGAAGCGCGCGTGAAGGGCACCGCCTTCTGCCGTACCTGCGGTTCTCTGGTTCCTCGCGAACGGGAGCCCGGCTCGATGCAGGTTCCAGCGGGGTCCCTGGACACCGACCCGCACATGCGCCCGGCCGCCAACATCTTCACTGGTTCCAAGGCCGCGTGGACAACCCTCGACACGAGCATCCCCTGCTTCGAGGAGTACCCGGCGTAGCAGCGCCGTCTTCTACGGCGCTGGCGCAAACGCGGAGTGACAGGGGGGCTTCGTTCGGAAATTTGCGGCGTACGGGCGGTGGGTCGGCGGGGGGGGGGGGGGGGGGGGGGGGGGGGGGGGGGGGGGGGGGGGGGG
>VXPR01000144.1 GCA_009839405.1 Gammaproteobacteria bacterium | reverse complement strand
GTCGTAGCCCGCCTGGATCGCCACCGCCGGCGGCGAGCGCTTCAACTCCTCGCGGATGCGCGAGAAGATCAGCACGTTGGCATCCACCGCCATGCCCACCGTGAGGACGATGCCGGCGATGCCGGGCAGCGTCAGCGTCGCATTCAAGAGCGACATCACCGCCACCAAGATGACCAGGTTGAGCGTCAGCGCCACGTTGGCTACAAGACCGAACACCTTGTAGTACACGGCCATGAAGATCAGCACCATCACGAAGCCGACCGAGACCGCCAGCATCCCCCGCTCGATGTTCTCGTCGCCGAGCGAAGCCCCCACGGTGCGTTCCTCGACGAAGTACATGGGTGCGGCGAGAGCTCCAGCTCGGAGCAACAGGGCCAGTTCCTGCGCCTCCGCCAAGCCGAGGCCGGTTACCCGGAAGCTGTACGGCAGTGCCGACTGAATCGTCGCTATGCTGATGATGCGTCGCTCTTGCCGCGTCGTACGCCGCTCCACCCGCTCGCCGTCTACCACTTCGGTGACAACCACAGGCTTCTGCTCAATGAAGATCGTGGCCATGCGGTGGCCAACGTTCGGCGCGGTGGCATCGTACATTCGCTCGCCGCCGCGACTGTCGAGAGAGATGTTCACTTGCGGCAAGCCCGTCTCCGGGTCCCGTGACTGCACCGCGTTGGTGACGCTGTCTCCGGTGACGATGATGTCGCGCTGCAGGGTCACCGGTCGGCCATCGTCGTCGATCCAGTCCTCCACCTCGGACGGCCGATCCTCGGGCAGGGAGACCAAGCGGAACTCCAGGTTGGCAAACTTGTCGAGGATGCGCTTGGCGCGGGCACTGTCCTGTACGCCGGGCAGGTCGATGACGATCCGCGAACCGCCGAGGCGTTGCACCAAGGGTTCCGAAACCCCAAGCTGGTTCACCCGATTGCGCAGCCCCGTCAGGTTCTGATCGATGGCGGTGGACTCGATCTCGTCGAGCTTCGAGTCCTGCACCGTCACGGTGAGCCCCGGGAATCCATCCACCGTGGCCTCTTCAATCACGTAATCCGGCTGGCGGAATTCCTCTTCCAGCAATTCCACGGCGCGTTCGCGCGAACTTGGGGTCGGGAAGCCGAGCTGGATGGCGTTGGCGTCCCCCATCACGGCGTCGTCCGGGCTTCGATAGCGGATCCGCTCCTCCCGCAGCAGGTCCTTGGCCTTCTGCAATTCGTCGCCGAGGCGCTTGGCGAGGGCTTCCACCATGTCCACCTGCAGCACGAAATGGATGCCGCCGGCGAGGTCCAGCCCCTTGGCCATGGGCTTGCCACCAATGTCCGTCAGCCATTGCGGGGTGGTGGAGGCAAGGCTAAGGGCAATGATGTAGCGCCGTTCCTCTCCCGGCGGGTTCAGCGCCTCCTCCAGCACGGCGCTGGCACGAAGCTGGGCCTCGTTGTCTAGCAGCCGCAGCAGGGCACCAGGCCGCCCGGCGCGTTCGGTCATCTCCGCACCCTTGACCGTGAGTCCAGCGGCATCGAGCAACGCCTCGGCCTCGCCCAGAAACGATTCGTCCACCACTTGCTCGGTGCTATCGGCACTGATCGCCAGCGCGTAGTCCGGCGGATAGAGATTCGGCAGCGCGTACAGACAGGCGATCACCACCACGAGCGCGAACGCAACGTAGCGCCATGCGGCGATTTCGTTCGGCGCCCGCTGACGGACCGCCGTGCCGAACAGGTTCTGCCCGGCGACCGGGTTACTTCTCATCCAGCGTCTTGAGTGTGCCCTTGGGCAGGGTTGCGCCGACGGAGCTCTTCTGCACGCGAATCTCGACGTTGGGTGCGATGCGCACCTTGACGAAGTCGTCGTCTACGTTGGTGACGAGACCGGCGACGCCGCCAGCGGTGACCACCTCGTCGCCCTTGTCGAGGCTCGCCACCAGCGCCTGATGCTCCTTGCGCCGCTTGCTCTGCGGGCGGATCAGCAGGAAGTAGAAGATGGCGATGAAGCCGCCCAGGAAGAGGAATTGAATCCAGCCGCCACCGGCACCGCCGGCATCGGCGGCGTGCGCCGCCGGCTCGATGAGTTCATGCAAATTCATTCAGCTCCGCCACGCGGCGGCAAGGGTGGGAACAAGGCGCGAGAGCGTACCCGCTTCGATGGCGGCGCGCAATTCGGCCATGAGGGAATGGTAGAAGTGCAGGTTGTGGATGGTCATCAACATGCCGCCCAGCATTTCATTGGCGCGATCGAGGTGGTGCAGGTAGGCGCGGGAGAAGTTCTGGCAGGTGTAGCAAGAGCATGCAGGGTCGAGCGGCGCCGGGTCCGCGCGATGCACGGCGTTGCGGATGCGCACGATGCCGGAGGAGGTGAAGAGGTGGCCGTTGCGAGCGTTGCGGGTGGGCAGGACGCAGTCGAACATGTCGATGCCTTGGGACACGCCGTAGATGAGGTCTTCCGGCGTGCCTACGCCCATTAGGTAACGCGGGTGAGCCTCGGGCATGCGCGGCGCGATACCGGCGAGCACGGCGTTCATTTCCTCCTTGGATTCGCCGACGGAGAGGCCACCGATGGCATAGCCGTCGAAGCCCGTTTCGGTGAGTCGCTCTAGGCTTTCGCGGCGCAAGTTCGCGTGCATCCCGCCTTGGACGATGCCGAACAGTAGATTGGGGCTATCGCCATGCGCTTCGCGGCCCCGCTCCGCCCAGCGCATCGAAAGCTCCATCGAGGCCCGTGCCTCGTCTTCCGTTACGGGATACGGCGTGCACTCGTCGAACGACATGACCACGTCCGAGCCCAGGTTGCGCTGCGCGTCAATGCTGCGCTCCGGCGTCAACAGGATGCGGTCGCCATTGATCGGCGAGCGAAACTCGACCCCCGCCTCCGTGACTTTGCGCATCTCCCGCAAGCTGAACACCTGAAAGCCGCCTGAGTCGGTGAGGATGGGCCCATCCCACGCCATGAATTCGTGCAGCCCGCCCAGCGCCGCCACCTCGGCATCCCCGGGCCTGAGCAGCAGATGGAACGTGTTGCCGAGCAGAATCTGCGTGCCAACGTCGTGCAGCGACGCCGGCGTCATTCCCTTCACCGACCCATACGTCCCGCACGGCATGAACACCGGCGTATCAACGGTGCCGTGCAGCGTGGTGAGACGCCCGCGCCGCGCAGCGCCGTCCGTGGCAAGCAACTCGAACATGGGCTGCAAGTGTCGCGGCGCCCCCGCAGCGACGCAAGGCCATCGCCCCGTAGGGGCTTGTCGCCCGCATCGAACACACCGACAGAATCGGCAGATGCCCCGTAGGGCCGGGGCTTGTCCCTGGGCTTGTTCCAGGCTTGTCCCCGCCCGTCTGGAATGCGCCGAGGAACGCGGAAGATTCGACCAGCCCCCCCTCCGAGAAAGGCGAGGACGCCTTTTCTCGACTCCCCCGCAAGGGGGGAGTGACA
>VXPR01000392.1 GCA_009839405.1 Gammaproteobacteria bacterium | reverse complement strand
CGCCTCGACCGCATGGGCGTCATCGAACTCCTGCCCGGCAACCGCATCCGCCTGCTCATCACGCGCAACTTCGCCTGGCTGCCGGATGGACCGATCCATCGCTACTTCGTCGAGCACATCCAAGGCGCCCTTTTGGCCGGCCCGTTCGACCCGGCCCGGGACCTGCACCGGTTCGCCTGGGGCATGCTGTCGGCAGAGTCCGCCGCGCAGCTTCGCCTCAAGCTCGCCGAAGCGATGGACGAGTTCGACGAACTCACGCGCAGTGACGAAGTGCGCGCCGATGCCGCGGCCACCGGCACGTGCCTCCTCGTTGCTTTGCGCGAGTGGGAACCTAGTTCCTTCCGCACCATGCACCGCGCCGAGGTTGCCTGACCCGACCAGGACAGAACGCGCCGAGCCGTCCCCTCCGGAAGCGAGGACGCCGGCTCGGCGGAGGCCAGCAGTTCGCGCAGCGAACTGCCACCGCGCCCGCAAGGGCGCGCTTGCACGGCTGACGCCCAAGCGTGTAGCCGCCGCCAATCGCCGGTGCTACAGTCGCCGGCTTCTGCGCCGCGCCCCATCGGCATGGCGTCCGCACAGGGCGGCGCCATCGTAAGCAAGACGCGAAGACGGGAGGGAACATTGGAAGACAACGTCGGCTGGTGGCTCACGAAGCGCGCCTTTCTCACGCCCCAGCGCGAGGCGTATGTGGACAGCCACACCGGGGAGCGGCTCGATTTCGAGCAGTTGAACCTGCGCGCCAACCGGGTGGCGAATGCCTTCCTAGGCGCTGGCATCGCCAAGGGCGAACGGGTGGGGCTCTTGATGATGAACAGCCCCGAATTTGTCGAGGCGTTCTTCGCGCTCGGCAAGATTGGCGCGGTGGTGGTGCCGCTCAACTGGCGGCTGGTGGGCGATGAGCTCGAGTTCATCCTCAAGGATGCCGGCGCCACGCGGCTCATCTTCGACGACGACTTCGCTGAGCTCGTGGCGGATCTGCATTCTCGGGGCGACCGCACCGACATTCACCAGTGGCTACAGCTCGAGGGTGCCGGCGAGACCGCGCATTTCGCCGAACCGTACCGAGCTTTCCGCGACGCTGCCGCCGATGAGGAACCTGCCATCGCCGCCGGCGCCGATGACATGCTCTACATCATGTACACCTCCGGCACCACGGGCCTTCCCAAGGGCGTGGTGCACACCCACTCCACCTCCATCTGGGCCTGCATCACCATCGCCGCCACCACCTACTACCGCGAGGACGACCGTTTTCTCTCGCCCCTGCCCATGTTCCATGTCGGCGCACTCACTCCCATCGCGGTGAACGTCTATCGCGGTGTCGCCAGCATCGTCATGCGCAGCTTCGATCCGGTGCGCGCGTGGGAGCTCGTTCAGGAAGAGAAGGTGAGCATTGCCGTCGCGGTTCCGGCGATGCTGAACTTCATGCTGCAGGTGCC
Organism: Gammaproteobacteria bacterium; assembly: GCA_009839405.1. GTDB lineage: Bacteria > Pseudomonadota > Gammaproteobacteria > Pseudomonadales > Azotimanducaceae > VXYL01. The sequence continues at coordinate 1,979 of VXPR01000392.1, read as the reverse complement.
AGACCTCTCCCGCTACGACTTCTCAAGCTGGCGCTGGTGCCTCTCCGGCGCCGCGCCGGTGCCGGAGTCGCTGATCGAGGAGTACGCCAAGATCGGCATCGAAGTGCATCAGATCTACGGCCTCACGGAGTCGTGCGGTCCGGCCGCCCTCATCGACCCCGAAAACGCGCTCAAACGCATCGGCTCCACCGGCAAGGCGTTCTTCCACACCGACCTTCGCGTGGTGCGTCCAGACGGCACGGACTGCGACGCCGACGAGGCCGGCGAAGTGCTGGTGGCAGGGCCGCACGTCATGCGCGAGTACTGGAACCGACCGGAAGCCACCGCGGAAACGCTGGTGGATGGCTGGCTGCACACCGGCGACGTGGCGCGAATGGATGCCGACGGCTTCGTTTACATCGAAGACCGGATCAAGGACATGGTGATCTCCGGCGGCGAGAACATCTACCCCGCCGAGATCGAGAAGGTGTTGCAGGAGCATCCGAACATCTCCGAGGCGGCGGTCATCGGCCAGCCGAGCGAGAGATGGGGCGAGTCGCCGTTCGCGGTGGTGGTGAAGACCGACCCGGCCCTGACCGAAGCCGACGTGGTGAACTTCTGCCAAGGACGGCTCGCCGGCTACAAGCAGCCCAAGGGGGCGGCGTTCGTGGAGACGATTCCACGCAACCCGAGCGGCAAGATTCTGAAGCGCCTCCTGCGCGACCAGTTCCCCGGCCCGGCGCCGGTGTAGCTGAGACGCCCGTGGAACTCGAGGAACTCACCGAGCGACTAGCGCCATTCGCGGCGGCCCGATACGGCCGCGAGGACGTCGCCATCGAAGGCGTTCACACCATGCCCGGCCATGCCGGTTTCTCGTGGGGCTTCGACGTGGTTCTGGGCAAGGGTTCGGATGCAGGCCGGGAGTCGTGGTTCATTCGGCTGCCGCCGCCGAACGTCAACTGGCGCGGCACTGCCGACGTGCTGCGCCAGGTGGAAGTGCTGAATGCCTTGGACGGAACCGATGTGCCGCATTGTTCGGTGCAATGGTCCGGCGCAGACCTCGAATGGTTCGGCTGCCCCTACTTCGTCGTGCCGAAGCTCGAAGGCGACGTGCTGCGCTTGGGCCCCGGCGAGTGGACGGACGAGCTGCCAGACGAGGTCAAGCACGACATGGGCCGTCAGGTAATGCAGGCGCTGGCCGGCATCCACGCGGTGGATCACGCCAAGACGCCCTACCTCGGCGACCCCGTGCCATTCAACGAAGACGTGGAACGCTGGGATCGCTTCCTTGAGCGCGCCGCTGATCCGGAACTGCTCGCACGCGCACCGGATTGCCGCCGCCGCCTGCTCGAAACCCTCCCGGCAGATGGCCCCGGGGGCGTCGTACCAGGCGTGTTTTTCAGCTACAACGGCGTCCTCGAGCCCCCCCCCCCCCCCGGCGGGCCGCCCAGGGGCCTAGCCGTGATCGATTGGGAACTAACCGGCATCGGTGCCACCCTGAACGACGTTGGCTGGATCTGCACCTTCAGCGACCGAGAAGCCTGGGCCGCCAGCCCCGATGCCGGCGCCGCACCAAGGCCATCATTCCTGGACCCCGACACGCTGATGTCCCTGTACGTCGAAGCCTGGGGCAAGCCCCTGCCCAACCTCAACTGGTTCCGGGCGCTGGCCGCCTACAAATTCGCCATCATCACCGGCTTCAATCTGAGCCTCCACCGCCGCCGAAAACGCGTGGACCCAAGCTGGGAAATCACCCGCCTATCCATGCCGACCCTGATCGACCGAGCGCTGGAGCTCTTGGGTTAGGCGTTTCTTGCGAGCGAGGTACGTCGCTTCCGCTCGGAACATCGCGAAGCAGATTGGCTGGACTTGAGGAGGAAGCCATGCAATAGGTGGGCCTTCGGAGGGAAGGCATTCTGCCTTCCCTAGCGCCGATAGGCGCTTTCTTTTGCAGTCGCGCCAGCGCGCCTGAGGGCGCGCAGGGAAGGCAGAATGCCTTC
>VXPR01000384.1 GCA_009839405.1 Gammaproteobacteria bacterium | reverse complement strand
TTTTGGTGGGGGGGGCGGATATCTCCCCCCCTACGGGGCTGGTTGGGGCGGGACGTGTGTGCCTGCTGGGTCGACGTTCTGCCGCGCTGGGGCGGGCGGGGGCGTGGGCGGGACGCCCTCGCCCCCAGGGCCCTTGCTTCGAGTTGAATTCACAAAGTATCAATGGGTTACGCGATTTGTTCCATACGAGGGAAGGCAGGATGCCTTCCCCTCGAAGACCGTTCACGGCCAAGTCCGGGCTACGAGGCTGCGCCGTAGAAACGACGCTGGCGCGAAAACGGGAGTGACAGGGGGGCTTCGTTCGGAGATTGCGGCGTGCGGGCGTTGGGTGCACGCCACGACCGTTGTTGGGGGTGCGAGGGCCTTCCTGTCACTCCCCCTTGCGGGGAGTCGAGAAACGGCGTTCCTCGCCGTTGTCGGGAGGGGGGCACCGCGGGGTGCAAAGGCACTAGTCGGGGCTAGCGGGTCGACTTTGGCTCCGCTGCGCCCGCGCCAAGGGATGTCGCTGGCCAGACGCCAACGCCAGGCAGCTTGATCGCAGGCGGCCAGAAGCGGACGCCGGCCACCAAGCTGCCCATGTTCACCTCCACCCCTTCGCGGGGAGAGGCGAGCAGGCCCAGTGCGCCAAAGAAGGAGACCTGCAGGCCGCCCCCCGGCGAACGTGCCGCCATCGCCCCGTTCGGCAGGAAGTCCTTGCCAATCGCGGTTGGGGGCAAGTCCAGGCCAAGCGCCGGCACTTGCCGGCCCACGTGTGCCGTGAAGGTGTTGCTGTTGGGGCCGGGCCAGGTGCGGTACTGGCTTGCATAGGGGTAGCTCGCCACGGCCGCCTCCACGGCGTCAATGATCGCCTCGACCCCCTCGCCACGGCGGTCCACCAGCAACTGCGGCGGGTTGGAGAACCACTGTGCGTCCGGATTGCCACGCCCGCTCGCAAGCGCTGGGATGCCGCGCCTGAGGCGCCATCCGATCACCTCGTGGCGGCGGTAGTGGTCGTCGCCCTGGCGTTTGGTGGCGATCCAAGTGTGCACGGCCACGCCGCCACGAGTGCCCCAGGTGCGTGCCGCGAAGACTTGCACCACCGCATCCGGATGCGCCTGCGGCGCGGGGGAAAGACCGGTGGGAGCGTGGCTGGCTTCGCGCCAGTGCGGGTGGCCCAAGTAGGCGCGATGGGCGAGGCCAAGGACGGCCGGCAGCACGAACAGGGCCAGTATCGAGCCTGTAATCCACACGAGGGATTTCTTCAACGAGTTGCCCGGCTGGGCGCCTAGGCGGGCTCGCCGCCGCGATTCGCTACCAAGTCATCCACCACCGCCGGGTCCGCCAGGGTTGTGGTGTCCCCCAAGTCTTCCACGTCGCCGGCGGCGATCTTGCGCAGGATGCGGCGCATGATCTTGCCGGAGCGGGTCTTTGGCAGGCCTGGCGCCCACTGGATTGCATCCGGCCTTGCGATGGGGCCGATCTCGCTGCGCACGAGGCGGACGAGCTCGTCCTTCAAGGCGTCCATGTCCTGGTTGATGCCGGCCATCGGCGTCACGAAGGCATAGATGCCCTCGCCCTTGATGTCGTGCGGGAAGCCCACCACGGCGGCTTCGGCCACCGCTTCGTGCAGCACCAGCGCGCTTTCCACCTCCGCCGTGCCCATGCGGTGGCCGGAGACGTTGATCACGTCGTCCACCCGGCCGGTGATCCAGTAGTAGCCGTCGGCGTCACGCCGCGCGCCATCACCCGTGAAGTAGAAGCCGGGGTAGGCCGCGTAGTAGGTGTCGATGACGCGCTGGTGATCGCCATAGACGGTGCGAATCTGGCCGGGCCAGGCGGAGGTGATGACGAGATTGCCGGTCGCCTCGGTCTCGTCGATCAACTTGCCGTCGGCGTCCATCAGGGCTGGCTGCACGCCGAAGAACGGGCGGGTGGCGGAGCCTGGCTTGAGGGCGGTGGCGCCGGGCAGGGGCGTGATCATGATGCCGCCGGTTTCCGTCTGCCACCAAGTGTCGACGATGGGGCAGCGCCGCTCGCCAACGACGCCGTGGTACCAGTCCCACGCCTCGGGGTTGATGGGTTCGCCGACCGTGCCGAGCAGGGCAAGGCTCTGCCGGGAAGTCGCCGTGACGAACTCGTCACCCTGGCTCATGAGCTGCCGGATGGCGGTGGGGGCGGTGTAGAAGATATTGACCTGATGCTTGTCCACCACCTGCCAGCAGCGGGATGCGTCCGGCCAGTTCGGCACGCCCTCGAACATGAGCGTGGTGGCGCCGTTCGCGAGCGGGCCATAGACGATGTAGGAATGCCCCGTGACCCAGCCGACGTCAGCGGTGCACCAGTAGATGTCGCCATCGTGGTAGTCGAAGACGTAGCGGTGGGTCATGGCGGCCTGCAGGAGGTAGCCGCCGGTGCCGTGCTGCACGCCCTTGGGCTTGCCGGTGGAGCCGGAGGTGTAGAGGATGAAGAGGGGATCTTCCGAATCCATCACCGCCGGCTCAAACTCGGCCGGCTGTGCACCGACGAGCTCGTGGTACCAAACGTCGCGGCTGTCGTTCCACGTCACCGGGTTGCCGGTGCGCCGCACCGTGAGCACGGTGTGCACGTTCGGGCATTCCGCCAGCGCCGCCTCCGCATTCTCCTTGAGAGGCACCGAACGACCGCCGCGCATGCCCTCGTCTGCGGTGACGAGCACACGGCAATCGGAGTCGAGGATGCGGTCCTTGAGGGAGTTCGGCGAGAAGCCGCCGAACACCACCGAATGGATCGCGCCGATCCGGGCACAGGCCAGCATCGCGTAAGCGGCCTCTGGGATCATCGGCAGATAAATGCACACCCGATCGCCCTTGCGCACGCCTCGGGCAGTCAACGCGTGGCTGAGGCGACAGACCTCGTCATAGAGCTCCTGGTAGGTGATGGTCTTGTCGTCGTTCGGATCGTCGCCTTCCCAGATGATAGCGGTCTGCGAGTCTCGCGCCGGCAGATGCCGATCGATGCAGTTGTAGCTGGCGTTTAGCGTCGCCCCCCGAAACCATTCGACCCGCCCCGCTGGCAAGTCGCTCCAAGAAACTTCCGACCATTCCGAATGCCAGTCGATGAACTCCCGCGCCTGTGCCGCCCAGAATGCATCGGTGTCTGCAACGGACTCCCGATACAGCGCCCGATACCGAGCATCGTCAATGTGCGCCTTGCGAGCGAACTCGGGCGGAACGGGATAGCTGCCGGCCATGTCGAGCCTTTTTGTCAAAGAACGGCGGGAGCTTAACCCAGCACACCGAGTCCGACGAAGCTCCCGGGACCTTCTCGCGCGTCGTCGCGGCCCGTCACTCCCCCCTCGCGGGGGCTCGCGGGGGATTGACCCGAAGGCCCTCACATCCCCACCAATGGTGGTGGCGCGCACTTTCCTGTCACTCCCCCCTTGCGGGGGAGTCGAAAAGCGC
>VXPR01000587.1 GCA_009839405.1 Gammaproteobacteria bacterium | reverse complement strand
AGAAAAGCGGGGACGCTTTTCTCGACTCCCCCGCGAGGGGGGAGTGACAGGAAAGGCGCGCTTGGCAGGGGGTGTCCGCGGCTCCTGCGGCGCAGCCTCCTAGCCGCCATCTCGGGATTTCTCTTTGCCGTTGCGGCCGGGGCCGATGAAGGCTGGACGGCGCCGCGCGGCCCAGGCGGCGTGCATCCGGACCTGAACGGCGTGTGGCAGGCCGTGAACGAGGCGTATTGGGACATTGAACGGCACGTGGCAAGGGCGTCGGTGCAGCTTCGGGAGGGTCCGATGGGACCGGTGCCCGCCATCGCCACCCTCCGCATGGGCGCGACCCTGGCTGTGCCGCCGAGCCTTGGTGTCGTGGCTGGTGGCAAGCTGCCGTACCGCCCGGAGGCGCTCGCGAAACGCAACGCCAACCGCGCCCGCTGGAGCGAGCTGGACCCGGAAGTGAAGTGCTATCTGCCGGGCATACCCCGCGCCAACTACCTGCCGCAGCCGTTCCAGATCTTCCAGGGCGCGAGCAACATCGAGTTCGTCTATCAGTTCGCCGGCGCCAACCGCAACATCCTCATGCACGACCCGGGGCCGGCGCCGGCCGATTCGTGGATGGGACAGTCGGTGGCGTCTTGGGATGGCGACACGCTGGTGATCGAGGTGACGGCGCAGAACGCAGACACTTGGTTCGACCGTGCAGGCAACCACCACAGCGCCGCCATGACGGTGGTGGAGCGCTTCACGCCGATGGGCCCGAACCACTTGCACTACGAAGCCACCATCGACGATGCGGAAACCTTCACGCAGCCGTGGACGATGGCGATGCCGCTCTACCGCCGCATGGAACCGAACGCCATGCTGCTCGACTTCAAGTGCGTCGAGTTCGTGGAGGAACTGCTGTACGGCGAGCTCAGGCGACACCCGTTGCCACGGTAGCCCGAACCAACCACGCGGCTCGTGTGCCGCCCGCGGAGGAGCGCTTCCATGAGATTCACCGTTGCCACACTGGTTGCCGCGTTCACCGCCTTCGCGCCGAGCGCGAGCGCCCACCACGCCTTCGGCGCAGAGTTCGACCCGAACCTGCCGCTGCAACTGCGGGGCCCCATCGTTCGCATCGAGTGGGTGAACCCGCACGCCTGGTTCCACGTCGAGCACACCAACGCCGATGGCACCAAGACGGTGTGGATGGTGGAGGCCGGCACCCCCAATACGCTGTTCCGGCGTGGCATCACGCGCACGACGGTGCCGATCGGCACCGAGGTCATCATCGACGGCTTTCAGTCCAAGGACGGCACCGAACGGGCGAACGGTCGGCGCATGACGCTCACGGACGGTTCGACGCTGTTCATGGGCTCGAGCGGAACCGGGGCGCCGGCCGACGGTGCCGACCCGACGGAACGACGTTGAACTCGCGGAGGTCCCAGGAGGGAAGGCATTCTGCCTTCCCCTGCGCCGAGAGGCGCATCTTTGGTGACCTACCGCCAGCACGCCCAATGGCGCGCAAGGGAAGGCAAAATGCCTTCCCTCCAAAGGCCCGCCCCTATTCCACCTGCGTCGCACTTGCCGGCATTGCGCTTGCCGGGGCGTCGCTCCTCGCCGCCTGCGCTCCGCCTGAGGACCCGGTCGGCGACTGGCGCCACCACGGCAGCGACCTCGCCTCCTCCAAATACTCGCCACTCGACCAGATCAACGCGGAGAACTTCGGCGATCTGGAAGTCGCGTGGCGCTGGGAGTCGGCGGACCGGCGCCTTGGCGATGTCTATGACACCGGCAACTACACGGCGACACCGCTGATGGTGGATGGCCGCGTCTATGCCGTCACCTCGCACGGGCAAGTGGCGGCGCTGGATGCCGGCACCGGCGAGCAGCTCTGGCTCTACGACCCGAGGAGTTGGGAGCGGGAACTGCCGACGCAGCTTCCGCGTCGCACCCGCGGCATTGAGTACTGGAGCGACGGCGAGGCGGCGCGCATCCTGCTCGCGACGATGGGCAAGCAGCTTGTCTCCATCGATGTCGACACCGGCCGGCCAGATCCCGCCTTCGGCACTGGCGGCGTGGTGGACTTGACCGGCGACTTGGGTGTGGATGACCGGGTGATGGCGCACATCTCGCACAGCGCGCCGCCCATCGTGGTACGCGACACCGTGGTCGTCGGCTCGAAGATTCACGATTACGTGTCCGAGAACCGGAACCCACCCGGCCACATCCGTGCCTACGACGTTCGCACCGGAGCCCTCAAGTGGCGCTTCCACACCATCCCGCAGGAGGGGGAGGCGTTCACCGAAACCTGGGAGAACGACTCGTGGCGTGTGCAGGGCAACACCAATGCCTGGACCATGCTGGCGGCGGACGAGGAACTCGGCTACGTCTATCTGCCGCTCTCCACTCCCACCAACGACTACTACGGCGGCGAACGGCTTGGCGACAACCTCTTTGCCGAGAGCCTGGTGTGCGTCGATGTCGAGACCGGCAAGCGGGTGTGGCACTTCCAGACGGTGCATCACGGCATCTGGGACTACGACATCGCCTCGGCGCCGAATCTGGTGGACATCGTCGTGGACGGCCGGCACATAAAGGCGGTGGCCCAGGTGTCGAAGACTGCCTTCACGTACGTCTTCGACCGGGTGACGGGCGCGCCGGTGTGGCCCATCGAGGAACGTCCCGTGCCGCCGAGCACGGTGCCGGGCGAGCGGCTGGCGCCGACCCAGCCGTTTCCCACCAAGCCGCCAGCCTTCGACCGGCAGGGGGTGGGTGAGGACGATCTCATCGACTTCACGCCAGAATTGGCAGAGGAGGCAAGGCGCATTGCCGCAAACTTCCGCTTGGGGCCGCTGTTCGAGCCGATCATCGTCGAGGGCGAGGGCGGCAAGCTGGGCACGCTGGTGGTTCCCGGCGCTGGCGGCGGCGCCAGCTTTCCGGGCGCCTCGGTGGACCCGGACACGGGCATCCTCTACGTCGATTCGTTCACCCTGCCCACCGGCATGGCCTTGGTGGAGACCGCCACCAACGTCACGCAGAGCCAGCCGGAACCGGGAACTTCCGACTTCCGCTACGAGATCAAGTATCAGCCAGCCATCGGTCCCGAGGGACTGCCGCTGGTCAAGCCTCCCTATCGGCGCCTAACCGCCATCGATCTCAACACCGGCGAGCATGTATTTCAGGTGGCGCAGGGGCCTGGCCCGCGCAACCATCCCGCCATCGCCCACCTGAATCTCGGCGCACTCGGCTCCGGGCACTCCGCCGGTGCCGTGGCAGAAGGCGGGATCCTGGTGACCAAGACCGTGCTCATCGACTTCCTGCCGACGATGGACGAACTCGGCGACCGCGTGCCGAACGGCGGCCACCTCAGGGCACTCGACAAGGGCACTGGCGCGGTGCTCGCCGAGGTTGCCGTGGATCGCAGTTTGCACGGCGCGCCGATGACCTATTGGCATGACGG
>VXPR01000388.1 GCA_009839405.1 Gammaproteobacteria bacterium | reverse complement strand
ACCCCTCGCTGGCGCTCGGCGTCTGGCCCCAGCCCCCACCTACCTATGACCTTGCACCGTAGAATGACGCTGTCGCGCCATTTCTACGGCGCAAGCTCCTAGGAGGGAACTGCCGTGGAACTGACGCCGCGAGAGAAGGACAAGCTCTTGATCTTCGTCGCTGCGGAACTCGCCGAAAAGCGACGCGCCCGAGGCGTGAAGCTCAACTATCCTGAGTGCGTCGCCATCATCTCCGCGGCCATCATGGAAGGTGCCCGGGACGGTCGTTCCGTGGCCGACCTGATGGGCGCCGGCGCGGAGATCATCCGCCGCGACGAGGTCATGGAAGGCATCCCGGAGATGCTCCCGGAAGTGCAGGTGGAGGCCACCTTCCCAGACGGCACCAAGCTCGTGACCGTCCACAACCCCATTCCTTGAGCGAGGGAGGCAGCCGCGATGGTGCCCGGCGAATATCTGATCGAAGAAGGCGCAATCGCCCTCAACGAGGGCCGGCCAAGGCGTGAACTCGCCGTCGCAAACACCGGCGACCGCCCCGTGCAAGTCGGCTCGCACTACCACTTCGCCGAAGTCAACGAAGCCCTCGCCTTCGACCGCGAATCCGCCCACGGCCATCGTCTCGACATCCCTGCCGGCACCGCCGTCCGCTTCGAACCAGGCCAATCCCGCACTGTGCATCTGGTGCCCATCGGCGGCGGGCGGCGAATCTACGGCTTCCAGGCCAAGGTCATGGGTGCGTTGGAGCAGGGCGCATGAGCACAATCTCCCGCACCGCCTATGCCGAGATGTTTGGTCCCACCGTCGGCGACCGAGTGCGCCTCGGCGACACCGAACTCGTCGTCGAGGTCGAGCAAGACCACGCCACCTACGGCGAAGAGGTCAAGTTCGGCGGCGGCAAGGTGATCCGCGACGGCATGGGGCAGAGCCAGCTTGCGCGCGCACAGGCCGTCGACACCGTCATCACCAACGCCCTCATCATCGACCATTGGGGCATCGTCAAGGCCGATGTAGGCATTCGCGACGGTCGCATTCAGGGCATCGGCAAGGCCGGCAACCCGGACACCCAGCCTGGCGTCACCATCGCCATCGGCCCGGGCACCGAGGCCATCGCCGGCGAGGGCAAGATCCTCACCGCTGGCGGCATCGATGCCCACATCCACTTCATCTGCCCACAGCAGGTGGAAGAGGCGCTGATGTCTGGCGTCACCACCATGCTCGGCGGCGGCACAGGCCCCGCGACCGGCACCAACGCCACCACCTGCACACCGGGCCCGTGGCACATCGCCCGCATGTTGCAGGCGGCGGATGCCTTCCCGATGAACCTCGGTTTCCTCGGCAAAGGCAATGCCAGCCTGCCGGAGGCGCTCGAGGAACAGGTTGCCGCTGGCGCCATGGGCCTCAAGCTGCACGAGGACTGGGGCACGACGCCTGCTGCCATCGACAACTGCCTGAACGTGGCGGAGGCGGCCGATGTGCAGGTGGCGATTCACACCGACACGCTGAACGAATCCGGCTTCGTCGAAGCGACGCTCGCTGCCTTCAAGGGGCGCTCCATCCACACCTTTCACACCGAAGGCGCCGGCGGCGGCCACGCGCCGGACATCATCCGCGCCTGTGGCCTCGGCAACGTGCTGCCGTCCTCCACCAATCCCACGCGGCCCTACACCGTCAACACGGTCGATGAGCATCTCGACATGCTGATGGTCTGCCACCACCTCGATCCGTCCATTGCGGAAGACGTGGCGTTTGCGGAGTCGCGCATCCGCCGCGAAACCATCGCCGCCGAGGACATCCTGCACGACTTGGGTGCCTTCTCCATGATCGCCTCGGACTCGCAGGCGATGGGGCGCGTCGGCGAGGTGATCTGTCGCACCTGGCAGACCGCGCACAAGATGAAGGTGCAGCGCGGGCCGTTGGCGGAAGACTCGGAGCGGAACGACAACCATCGGGTGAAGCGCTACATCGCCAAGTACACGATCAATCCGGCGCTGGCGCATGGCATGGCTGCCGAGGTGGGGTCGGTGGAGCCGGGCAAGCTCGCGGACCTCGTGCTGTGGAGTCCGGCGTTCTTCGGCGTGAAGCCGGCGATGATCCTGAAGGGCGGAATGATCGCCGCGGCACCGATGGGGGACCCCAATGCCTCGATTCCGACGCCGCAGCCGGTTCACTATCGGCCGATGTTTGGTGCGTTTGGTGGGGCCGTCGGTGCGACTTCGGTGACGTTCGTGTCGGGTCAGGCGAAGGACGCGGGTGTAGCCGATGCTCTGGGGCTTGCCAAGAGGGCCGTGCCTGTGAGCGGAGTGCGCTCGGTGATGAAGGAGCACATGGTGCACAACGGCGAGACCCCGACGGTGGAAGTGGACCCCGAGACCTACGAGGTGCGCGCCGACGGCGAACTCCTCACCTGCGAGCCCGCCGAAGCACTGCCGTTGGCACAGCGCTACTTCCTGTTCTGACCGAGCGCATGCATGGAGGTCTTCACTCGCCTGGTCTCGGCGTCGGATGTGGCGCAAGGGCGCGTGCCCCTCACATGGGAACGCCGCCAGAAACCGCGTCAGCGCGTGAGGCTGGATTCCGGCGAGGAAGTGGCGCTCCTGCTGCCTCGCGGCACTACACTGAGCGACGGTCAGCGCCTCGCCTCGGAAGCGGGACGAATCATCGAGGTTGTCGCCGAACCGGAACCCGTCTCCACCGTACGCTCAATCGACCCCACCTCGCTAACCCGCGCCGCCTACCACCTCGGCAACCGCCACACACCGGTGCAGCTTGGCGAGGGTTGGCTGCGCTACCGCGAGGACCATGTCCTCGACGCCATGATCGTGGGGCTTGGCATTGGCGTGGTACCCGAGCCCGAGCAAGTGCCGTTCGAGCCGGAGTCTGGTGCCTACTCGCACGGCCATTCACATGGTTGATCGGTCGGGAGCCTTGAGCAGCTCGCGCCAGGGAAGCGGATCGGAGCTGACCAAGGTGAGTCATCCCCGTCTTTGGCAGCTAATGAGTCCGCTCCTTCCGGTGGGCGCCTACCAGCATTCCCAAGGCTTTGAGCAGGCGGTGGCACGGGGCTGGATTGCAGACGCCAATGCGGCGGGCACGTGGATCGAGGGGCTCTTGCGGCATGTGGTGGTGCATGTGGACATCCCGGTGGCGATCCGCGCACGGGATGCGTGGGCGTCAGGCGATGCGGCCGCCGTGGTGCACTGGGACCGCGTCTGCCACGCCTGTCGAGAAACGGCGGAAGCACGGCGAGAGGAAGCCGATATGGGTTCAGCGCTGATGCGACTGCTGCGTGGCCTCGATGAGCCAACACCCTCGCGGCGGCTGGGCTTCGTCGCCGCCTTTGGCGTCGCGGGTGCCAATGCCGGGCTAGCATCAAGGGAAGTGGCCGCTGGCTTCGCCTGGGCTTGGTGCGAGAACCAGACCCTCGCGGCGGTGAAGCTGGCC
>VXPR01000072.1 GCA_009839405.1 Gammaproteobacteria bacterium | reverse complement strand
CGCCCGCCCCCCCTCCCCCCCCCCCCCACACCCCCCCCCCCCCCTCCTTTGGGGGGGGGGCGGCCGGGGGGGGGGCCCGCCCCCCCCCCCCCCCGGGGGCCCAGCAGCGGAATGCGGCGGCACGAGCCCGCGGCCGGAGGGTGACGGCGCATGAGTTCCAGCCTCTGGATCTTCATCGCGCGCCGCATCGCCATCGCGCCGATCACCCTCTTCGCGGTGTTGCTTGTCACCTTCGCCCTCACGCAGGTGGCGCCCGGCGACCCCGTCCGCATCATCACCGGCCAGCGCACGCCCGACCCCGAGCGCGCGGAATTGATCCGCGAGGAGTTCGGGCTCAAGGGTTCCTTCCCGGAGCGCTTCGGCAACTACGTGGTCGGCTTCGTGCAGGGCGACCTGGGCCTCTCGTACTTCAACCGCAGCCCGCAGCGCACCGTCCAGGAGCTGCTGGGCGAGCGCATCTGGGTCTCCGCCCAGCTGGGGCTCATCTCGCTGGCGCTGACCTATCTGCTGGGCATCCCGCTGGGCGTCTACGCCGCTCTGCACCGCGGCCACTGGAAGGATCCTGCCCTGATCGGCGGGCTGATGGTCTTCAACGCCGTCCCCTCGCTGGTCTTCCTGCCCCTCTTCGCCTGGCTGCTCGTCTTCCAACTCGACGCCTTCTTCCAGTTCTTCGGCTTCGATATTCCCGCCGTCTGGGTGCCCGGCGACCCGGCCTCGTATCTGATCCCGGTGGTCGTGCTCACCCTGCCCGGGCTGGCGGGCATGGCCCGCTTCGTGCGCGTCAGCGTGCTCACCGTGATCGATGAGGACTACGTGCGCACCGCCCGCGCCAAGGGGCTGGGGCAGCGCGCCGTCGTCTACCGGCACGTGCTGCGTAACGCGCTGCTGCCCCTCTCGACCGTCATGGGGCTCAGCATCGTCGGCGTCGTCGGCGGCGCGATCATCGTCGAGACGCTCTACGGCGTGCCGGGCATCGGCGCGTTCATCTTCCAATCGGTGCTGCAGCGCGACTTCAACGTGCTACTCGGCTTCACGATGCTCGTCGCGACGCTGCTGGTCGTCTCCAACCTGATCGTCGATATCTGCTACGTCTTCATCGACCCCCGCATTCGTTACACGCGGCGCGCCGCATGAGCAGCCGCGAGATGACTCCCCGCCCGCGCTCCGTCGCCGCGCCGAGCTTCGACCCCGGCGCCGGCGAGTCGCCCTGGCGGCGGGCCCTGCGCTCGCTGTTCAAGAAACGCGTCGCCGTGCTGGCCCTGCTGGCCATCACGATCATCTACGGGGCGGGGGCCTACACCTTCCTCGACGCGTTCGGCATCCCCACCGGCCTGCAGGATCCCACGAAGACCAATCTCACCCTGCGGCGCCCCATCCGCGAGGGGGAACTGCTGGGCGACTTCGTGGCGCGGCACGGCGTCTCCGTGGAGACTGTCGCCCAGTTGAACCCGGAGGTCGCAGACGAGTTCGGCCCCCTCGCCGAGGCGACCACCCTGCGCGCCGGCACCCAGCTCGTTCTCCAGCTCGACGCCGCCCTGCAGGCCCCCTCGTCCGAGCACTGGTTCGGGACCGACCGCACCGGCCGCGACCTCTTCAGTCAGACGCTCTTCTCCGCCCGCACGACGATCGTCATGACGATCATCGTCTTCTTCCTGGGCAGCCTCTTCCTGGGCCTGGGTTTGGGCTTGCTGGCCGGCTACGCGGCGGGCTGGATCGACCAGGTGATCATGCGCATCGGCGACGTGATCCTGGGCATTCCCGGCCTGCTCGTGCTGATCGTCGTTAGTTCGGCCTTCCGCGAACGCTGGACGGACGCCTTCACCGACATCGACAACTTCCTCGGTGGCAGCTTCTTCATCGACCAGGGCATCGACCACATCACGCTGCTCGTCGTCGCGCTCACATTCTTCGGCTGGGTCGATACCGCCCGCTTCGTGCGCGCCCAGACGCTGTCCCTGCGCGAGGCCGACTTCATCCTGGCCGCCGAGTCGATCGGCGCGCGCACGCCGCGCATCCTCGTCCGCCATCTCTTCCCCGGCATCCTGCCTTGGATCATCGTGGGGCTCTCGGCCACCTTCGCGGGCGTCGCCGGGGCGGAGGTCGTGCTGACCTTCCTCGGCATCGGCATTCAGCCGCCGACGGCCTCCTTCGGCGCGATGATCGCCGACGCCGGCGGCATTCGCACCTTCAACCTGCACCCGCACCTGCTGCTCGTGCCCGGCGTCACCGTGGCGATCATCATCTTCGCCTTCAACCTGCTCGGCGACGCGGTCAACGACGTCGTCAACCCGCGCGGGCGCTGACCTTCGGCCTACCGGCCCGCCCTGGGGGCCCGGTCCCGGCCCGTTGATATACTGGCCGCCACAACCGTCCGAACAGCGCAAGTCGCGCAACGCAAGTCCAAGGCCGCATGAAAGTCACGACCGAACGTATCCCCGAGGCGCAGATCGTCCTTGAGGTCGAACTCGACGATGAGCGGGTCGCCAAGTCGCTCAACCAGGCCGCCCGGCGGCTGTCGCAGCGCTACCGCATCCCCGGCTTCCGCAAGGGCAAGGCCCCCCGCGCGATCGTCGAGCAGACCCTCGGCGCCGATGCCGTTTTCGAAGAGGCCATAGAGCGCATGATCCCCAACGCCTACGAGCAGGCCATCAAGGACGAGGGCATCGAGCCCATCGGCCCGCCCGAGGTGGAGAACATCGACCGCGATCCCTTCCGCTTCCGCGCCCGCCTGCCCATGCCGCCCGAGATCGACCTCGGCTCCTACCGGGAGATCGCGCGCGTCGAAGAGCCCGTCGCCGTCACCGACGACGACCTCGCCGACGCCGTCCTTGAGGTGCGCCGCCGCCACGCCATGCTCGAGCCCGTCGAGCGGCCTGTCGAACTCAACGATCGGCTCAAGGCCGACGTCCGCGCCGCGATCGACGGCCAGCAGGCCCTCGACCAGCCCGATGCCGAATTCCACGTGCGCGAGGGCATGGTCATCGGCATCCCCGGCGTGGTCGACGAGCTGGTCGGGCTCGGCCTGGGCGAGCACACCTTCACGGTCGACGCGCCCGACGACTGGGATGACGAGGCCGTCGCGGGCAAGACCGCGGTCTTCACGGTAACCATCAAGGAGATCAAGAAGGAGATCCTGCCCGACGCCGACGACGACCTCGCCAGCGAAGCGGGTGAGTTCGACACCATCGACGCGCTGCGCGCCAAACTGCGGGAGGATCTGCGCACGGGCAAGGAGGAGCGCTCGCGCGAGGAGCACAACGAGGCGCTTGTGCAGGCCGTCCTGGAGGGCGCGTCGATCGAGTTCCCGCCGCTGCTGGCCCAGAACGAGATCGAGCACATGCTGCACGAGGTCGCCCGGAGCATCGGCCAGGATCCGCGGGAGTTGGTCCAATCCCAGGATCCGAAGGTCATCCAGATGCGCGAGCGCATGCGCGAGGAG
>VXPR01000264.1 GCA_009839405.1 Gammaproteobacteria bacterium | reverse complement strand
CGCCGCCGTGCCCGTAGGGGCGACTTGTGGTCGCCCGTGCGATTGAACCGAGACCTTTGCGTGCCCGGACAGACGGGCGAGGACAAGCCTGGCCGTACGGTGACGCGCCTACGGCGCGTAGGGAAGGCAGAATGCCTTCCCTCCAAGGGCTAGTTTGGGTGGATGCATGGAACTCTATGACGTGATGCGGACGGCATTTGCGGCGCGGGATTTCTTGGACGAGCCCGTGCCGGACGATGTGCTGCATCGGATTCTCGACAACGCGCGGTTTGCGCCGAGTGGCGGGAATCGGCAGGGGTGGCGGGTGATCGTGGTACGCGATTCGGCCAAGCGGGAGGCCCTCGTACCCTTGATCGAGCCGACCTTTCGTCGCTATCTGGCGGAGGTGCGGGCGGGGGCCAATCCTTGGAATGTGGTGGTGCCGGCCGAGGTCAGCCAAGAGGCGCTCGATGCGGTGGTGATTCCGCCGGGGTTCATCGAGCGGCTGGTTCGTGCGCCGGTGCTGCTCTTGGTCACGGTGGACTTGGCGGTGGTGGCGGCAATGGACCGGCATCTGTCCCGCATCGGGGTGGTCCCCGGTGCCTCAATCTACCCCTTCGTCTGGAACATCCTTCTGGCCGCCCGGAACGAAGGACTCGGCGGCACGCTCACTACCTTTGTGGCGGCCCGGGAACCGGATGTGAAGGCGCTGTTCGACATTCCCGAGAGTCATGCCGTGGCAGCGATGCTGCCGATGGGCAAGCCGGTGCGGCAGTTGACGCGGTTGTCGCGTAAACCCGTGGGAGAGTTTGCCACCGTGGACGGTTTCGGCGGCGTCCCGCTGTAACGACCCTCCTCGCCAGACCCCTACGTTCCGGCGAAGAATCGTTGGGGATTGTCGACGAACAGCGTGTCGATGGTGCGGTCTGAGACGCCCATGTCCTTGAGGTCCGGGATCACGTGGCGGTGCATGTACAGGAACTGGTCGGGGTTGGCCAGGGTGAAGGCGTGTTCGTCGGGGATCTTGCCGTCGGGGCCCTCGTTGTGGATGTGGAGGCAAATGCAGTCGTGGGCGGGGCAGAGGCGGTCGCCGTAGCCCATGTCGATGAGCGCTTTGAGGGTGACGGTGCGCATGTGCGGGCTGACGAAGCGGCCGGGGTAGCGGTCGAGGCCCAAGTAGCAGCCCTGGTCGAGAATCCACTTCAGGTATTCGGTGTCCGTGGTGTCGTTGGAGTGGTCGATCTTGACGCGGGTGAGATCGACGCCTTCCTCCTTGAAGATGGCGATCTGGCGGCGTGCGACCTGGCCGGTGGGATAGGAGTGCACCATAATCGGCAGGCCCGTCTCGTTGTGGGCGCGGGCGACGGCGCGAGCCATGATTTCGAGCTCTGGCGTGACGCCCTCGAAGTCGGCGGCGCACTTGAGGATGCCGGCCTTGATGTCGGTGCCGCGGAAGCCCTGCTCGATGTCGCGGATGAACTCCCGTGCCATCTGGTTCGGCGAGACGCCGTGGATGAAGCGTGGCACGTCCAGCCACCAACCGGTGACGTTGACGATGTTGACGCCGGATTCGGCGGAGACACGGCGGAGGAGTTCGGGGTCGCGGCCGAGATCGAAGGTGGTGGCGTCGATCATGGTGTCGATGCCGCCGGCCTTGGCGCGCTTGAGGCAGTCGATGGCGCGTTGCTCGCGGTTCGGGCCCAGGAGGTCCGGGTAGCTGCGGTACATGCCGCTCGCGCTCACCATCACGTGCTCGTGCATGAGGGTGAACCCCATGTCGGCGGGTTCGAGCGGGCCGGTCACGGAGTTGATGGTCATGGCTGCGCCTCCTCGTGAGTGCGCCAAGCCTAACCTAGGAGCTTGCGCAGTAGAACGGCGGCGCAGCGTCGTTCTGCGGCGCTAGAGAGGTGGCGGCTGGGGCCAGACGCCGAGCGCTAGCGAGGGGTTGGCGGCGCTGCGGACTATGTGGCGCCGGAAGGTGCGCCGTTGCGCTTTCGCTTGCGCCGGAGCTCTGCGTGCGCGTCGTCGAGTTTGTCCACAATGTCGGGGTAGGGCAGGCGTTGCGTCGCCATCAGGCGCGGGCGGGGCGAGGCGTTTGGCGCAAGGGTGTGCAGGAGGCGCAAATCGGTGATGTACGCATCGCCCGCCTTGCCGGCCATCTCCACCACTTGCAGGGGGATGTCGCCGTCGTGGCCCGGCTGGTTCAGGAGGCGAGCGCTGTCCGGGTCTATGTGTGAGCCGTCGGACGGGTTTTGATCTTGCGGTCGCGGCCCCATGAGGTGCTGGAAGTAGGGCCGGCGTTTCAGGGATTTCTTCACATCCTTGGAGCGGCGCACGCGGTCGTTCAGGAGGCGGTGGGAGCCGGCCACTACCAACGTTGCCCCGCCACCCGGAGGGATGTCGTCCAACAGTATGAATACCTGCACGCCGGGTGCACCGGCTTCGCCCAGGCGGGGAACGTCCAAATGCCAGATGGTGTTGGGCACGAACCAGTGGTCGGCTCCGGGCGGCGTAAACAGGAGTTGCGGGCGGGAAAACGCATCGGCTGCGCCTGATGCTGGTGGCTTGTTCGTGCAAAGGCGCTCGCCAGCGAGCTCCTTCGCGGCGGCAAGCGCATCGGAAAGGAACATCGCCCGGAAGGCCGTGGACTTGGCGCAATCGCGGATTCTTCGCATGGGCAAGTGCTTGGTGGGGGCAAGCCAGTTGAACTTGCCGGGCGTGCGGTTTTCGCCCCGCTCGTCATCAAAGACCCAGCGCCCGTCCTGCCAGACGCCAGCGTCTTCCAGAATGCCGTACACGCGCTCGCGATTCGGGGCGATTGCGGCTTCTGGAATCAACCCCTCAATCCGCACCACACCCCGCTCGGCGAACTCGCGCCGTGCCTTCTCGTCTATGTACGGCATTGGTGGCAAGAAACATCCCCGCTCACGAGGGCCCTTGGAGGGAAGGCATTCTGCCTTCCCTCCAAGGCATCGGCGAGTGCCGAATCCCTACGCGTTGATCTTTGGCGTGATGATGCCGAGTTCCACGGAGCTTTCAACCACGGCGCGAATGGTGTCTTCCACGGGGCGGATCGTGGCGCCGAGGACGGATTTCGCCTTCTTGCAGTCGTTCAAGGTGCGCGACTCGATGGTGATTGGGTCGCCCTTGCTGGTGACGGTGGCTGGCTCGCCCAAGGCGAAGGAGGGGAAGTACTCGCGGATGACTTCCGCCACCTCGGTGCCGAAACGCATGGCCGAGCGGCCGCCGCTGCCGTGCATTACGTAGCGTGGGCCGCCCCGCGTTGCGCGATGGTCAACGCTGGACTCGGCCGCCAGCCGGTGTGCCTTCACGAGGTCGCGCACGTCGATGATGTTGTAGAACATGTCGTAGCGGGAAGGCCAGTTCGGCTCCATGCCACCAGCCAGGCGCCCGATCTGCTCGATCCACTGTCCGACTTGTGCCTTGAACAGGATCGGCCCGCAGA
>VXPR01000151.1 GCA_009839405.1 Gammaproteobacteria bacterium | reverse complement strand
ACCGTACTGGAACGGCAGGATCGGATTCGGTTCGGCGTCCGGGCGGGTGACGAAGCAGAGCTCGCGCTCGCCAAACGTCTCGATCCGATCGAGGTCTGCCAATGCAGTTCTGAGCGCCACCGAGCCATGCTCGCGAATGGCGTCGAAGGTGAAGGCGACGTCCTCTGTCGTGATCGGACGGCCATCGTGCCAGCGGGCACCGGCGCGCAGGCGAAACGCCACCCAACGATAGTCTCGCTCCACCGCCACGCCGTCGGCGAGCCGCAAATAGGCGCTGGCGGGCTCGTCGATGGTGTCTTCGAGCATCGTGTCATAGACGAGGCTTCCCATGGCGCCATAGCCGGCGGCCATGCGGCCGGCCTCCACGATGGCGTTGAAGTTGTCGAACGTGCCCATCTGCGGCAAGCGAATGCGCCCACCCTTGGGGGCATCGGGATTGGCATAGTCGAAGTGGCGAAACTCGGGGCCGTAGTGCAGCGGTTCGACGTAGGAGATGCCGTGGCGGTAATCCGGATCGACGCAAGGAGTTGAAGCTGCGTACGCGCCGTCCGCAACAATGGCAAGGCCGGCCAGGGCCAGCGCAAGTCGTACCTTCTTGGGGGGGAGGGCATCTCGCCCTCCCACGCGCCGAAAGGCGCGCAACCGGATTCTGGCCGCGGTCGGTCGCAATGACGCCGGGCAAACTTCAAGGGTCTTTGCAGAAAGCGCGCCTATGAGGTGGGGGCTGGGGCCAGACGCCGAGCGTAGCGAGGGGTTTGGCGGCGCTGGCGGCGCGCCAGGAGGCCAAGGTGCCCTCCCCCCCAAGGTCGCGCCTTCCAAGGAAGGGCCTCGTGGCGTTAGCGTTCCGTGCCCTCGATCGGCGCGACCGTTTCCTCCTCCTTCAGGTACTCCCTCGCGCCGCGGGAGATCATCGCCGGAGCGGTCGGTGCCTGGAAGAAGCTGAAGTTCTCGCGGCTGCGCCATTGCAGCGGCCCGCCGAGCTTGCGGCCAGCGCCCAGCGTCGCATCCTTGATGCGGTCGATCATGGCCTCGTAGGCCGCGTCGCCCTGACTGTGGCCGGAGAAGCTGTGCAGGTCCGTTGCGGCGGAGAACACGACGTCCACGCCCGGCACGCCCGCAATCTCATCCGCGTTTTCGACGCCTCCGGGCGATTCGATCATCGCCACCAGCATGAGGTTGTCGTTGGCCTCGGCGCGGTAGCTGCCGCCGTAGAGCGAGCCGTATTGCCCGCCGCCCAAGCTGCGCACGCCGTCGGGTGGATAGCGCATGAACTTGGCCGCCGCCTTGATCTTCTCCACCTCCACCACCATCGGCACGATGATGCCGAGGGCACCGACGTCGGTGGCCTTCTGGATGTCGCCCTCGGTGGCGTCCGGCACGCGGATGAAGGGCACCGCGGGGAGGTCGCGACCAGCCCAGATCATGCGCTGCACGTCCTGGAACGTGAGCGGGCTGTGCTGCATCTCGATCCACAGGAAGTCGAAGCCGGCGCGGGCCATGGCGCAATAGGTGTCTGGGTCTGGCGTGTCGATGGTTCCGCCCACCACTTGCTGGCCCGCTGCCAGCTTCTCCTTGACTGGGTTCTGCATCCGATTCCTCCCCACCGAAAAGCGCCTAGCATAAGCGCAAAGGACCGAGGCACGAACGCGTCGGCGAGTCAGGAGGTGTTGGCATGGCGGTCTGGACGCGACGCAGGTTCATTCAGGGAAGCGCTCCAGCGGCGGCCCTGGCGGGGTTGGGCGCGGCGCCGGCGGCGGCCAACCTGGACGACGGTTGGCGACAGGGAGACCTCCTGCACCTCGTTCCCGGTGCCAGCCACGAGCGCATCGTCATCAAGTGTTCCTTCCGCCATCCGCGCACGCCGCCCGTGCTTCGCGTCGATGAGCGCCGCGCCCGGGCCCAGCCAACTGACACGGAAGGTCGCTATTTCGCTTTCGACGTTGCCGACCTAGCAGCCGATCACACGCACATCCTGCAACTGCATGACGAAGGCGGCGAAGCGCTCACCGATCCGTGGCCGCTCACGACCTATCCGGCGCCGGACACGAGTCCCGAGTCGGTGCGGCTATTGGCCTATACCTGCGCCGGGGGGTATCCGAACTACAACACTGAGCCGGAGCCGTTCCTTTCCCTGGCGCTGCGCCAGCGCCTGCTGGCACGAGCGCTCTCGTTCCGCCCTCATGCCGCCATCGCCATTGGCGACCATGTGTACTGGGATCAGCGCACGCAGCTCGAATCGGACCGGGAAGCCGTGCGCGAACGGGCAGAGGCTTGGTACGCCGAGCGTGGCCGGCTAGACCAGAGCCTGCCAGCCAAGGGCACCGCCAACGAAGCGGCGATCAAGAACGCCGTGGAGCCGCAGTTCGCCGAGCTCTACGGCGTCATGCTGCGCTCGACGCCGAGCTACTTCGTCTCCGACGATCACGACTACTACGAGAACGACGAGGCCACCGACCGTTTCGTGACCTTGCCACCCCATGCCTACCAGCTTTCCTTCGCGCGCTTCACGCGGGAGCTGTTCATGCCGGAGTTCCTGCCAGACCCTGCACGGCCCCAGCTAATGTCCGGCACCGGTGCAGGGGACCGGGCACCTGGCATCTCCGAGAGCTTCGGCACCTTTCGCTACGGCAATCTGGTGGAGGCGCTCATCTACGACTGCGCCCGGTTCCTCAGCCTCAAGGGCGACGTTGCCGGTCTCGTTCCGCCGGAGGCCGAGGCTTGGCTTGCGGCGCGCACCGCCGACGAGAGCGTGCGCCACCTGTTCCACGTGCCTTCGCACCCGTTTGGCTGGTCCGCCGGCAAGTGGCGCGAGTGGTATCCAGACGTGGCGGACGTTGGCGAAGGCGACACCGCGATGGCACAGATCAACACCGGCGGCGAGGCGTTCGGCCTGACCACGAAGCGCCGCAAGTTCCTCTGGCAGCGCGGCTGGTTCCTGCAGCATCAGCGGCTCCTCGCAGCGCTGACAGCGCAGAAGCGCCGCGCCGGCGTCGTCATTTCCGGGGACTTGCACGCGACCGGGCATCTCAAAGTCGCCAAGAGTGCGGACCTCAATCTTGGCGCGAATCCTGTTCACGCGATCCTCGCCGGCCCGCTCGGCACGGGCCGGGGCTGGCCTTCCGCAGCGCGTGGCACAGTGCCATTGATTGCCACCGGCCTTGAAGTGCAAGAGGTGGCACCGGTGCAGGAGAAGAACGGCTTTGCGCTGTTCGACATCGATCCGCAGCAGGTCACGGTGCGCCTGTTCGAGTGGCGGCGCGGAGAGCCGGAGGTGAAGATCGACCGGCTGATGCCCTATCACACGCACGTCATCCGGCGCGGTTGAGCTTCCGCGGATTTCGGGCGTGTCGTCGTGGCCTGTCACTCCCCCCTCGCGGGGGAGTGGGGGGGGGGTGGGCGGCGGCCGCGGCCGACGGTCTTACCCCTGGAGATCTCGGTGGTGGGCGGATCATGAAAATA
>VXPR01000378.1 GCA_009839405.1 Gammaproteobacteria bacterium | reverse complement strand
TGACCGAAGAGTCGGCTCGCTCGGTGGCGGCAGCGGCGGTGGAGGCGCAATGGCGCAGTCGCATCGGCTATGTCGCCGGTGCCGAGCGACTGGCCTTCGGCACCAAGCTCCGGGGCGCCGGCGACGACTTCCGCATCGCGCTCTCTCACCCCGACGCCGATACGTTGCGCCGAGCGGTTGACGACTTGCGCGCGTTCGTGCGGGAAGTTCCGGGAACGCTGGCCGTGCGCGACTCGCTGTCGAACGGCAAGCGCCACTTCGACATCGAAATCACGGAAGTCGGCGAAGCGGCTGGACTAACGCCACGCCTGCTGGCGGGGGCGCTCAGGAACCGCTTCTTCGGCGCCGAGGCCCAGCGCATCGTGCGCGGCCGCGACGAGGTCAGGGTCATGGTTCGCTATCCGGCGGAGCGGCGGGCGGACTTGGCGGAACTCGTCAACGAGCGCATCAACCTCCCGGGTGGTGCGGCGATACCTCTCGCCGTCGCGGCGAACGTGGTCGAGACCCAGGAGTTCGATGCGGTGGTGCGCATCGACGGCGTTCAGTCTGCCGAGGTGGGGGGACAGGTGGATGCGGACGTGACGACGGCTACCGGCGTGATGGCGCAGCTCGAGGAGGGCGGGGTCGCCCAAGTCCTCGCTCGCTATCCGGGCCTCTCCTACGCCGCTACCGGGCCCACCGCCGACATCGCCGGCAACTTCGAGTCGCTCAGCTTCACGGTGCCGCTGGCGTTGCTCGCCATGTACATGGTGCTGGCCGTGCTTCTGCGCAGCTATGGCCAACCACTCATCGTCCTCACGGCGATGCCGCTCGCCGCCGCCGGCGCCGTGCTCGCACACCTTGTGCTCGGCTATGCCATGAATCTGGCGTCGCTGCTGGGCATCGTCGCGGTGCTGGGGCTTGCCATCAACGACACCGTCCTGCTCATGGATCGCTATTCCTCGATCCGCGCCAGCGCCGACATTCCGGCGGTGGCGGCAGTCAGCGGCGCGGTGCGGCAACGCTTTCGCCCGATCCTCATGACCACCATCACCACGGTGGTTGCACTGTTGCCCGTGCTGTACATCGAGTCAGAGGCGATGCAGGGGACGCTGGTGCCGTTCGCGGTGAGCGTGCTCGGCGGGCTGGTCGCTTCCTGCGCGGCGGTGCTCTTCCTCGTGCCGGCCGTCATGCTGGTGGCGGAGGAAATCGTCGAACGGCGAGGCGCGGGAGAAGCCTCCGCCGTCGGGGGCGTTGCGTGAGCGACGCTCCTGGCGATGCGGCCACGGCGCCGGGCACCGGCTCGGCTACCGGAGGCGGCTGGATCGCCCGCTTCGTTCGCAATCGGGCGGCCGGCAATGTGCTGATGGTGCTGCTCATCGTCGGCGGCGTGCTGGCGGTGACGAGGCTGGACGTACTTTACCTCCCGGAGATCGACTGGAAGCAGATTCACGTGACTGTGCCGTATCCAGGCGCGAGCCCTGCCGAAGTGGAAGAGCGCATCACCAAGCGGCTCGAACAGGGGCTCAAGGGCGTCGAGGGGGTTGACTGGATCGCATCTCGCGCCACCGCGAGCTTTGGCGAGGTGACACTTCATGTCGCGCCTGGCGGCAGCAGCGAGCGTGTTCTTGAAGACGCGCGGGCGGCGGTGAGCGAAATCGAGGCATTTCCACCACGCAACGCCGAGCGACCGCAGTTCGTCAGGCGCACAGCCGACACCAGCACCAAGATGACGCTTGCCGTGTCGTCGTCGTCTGCCTCCGCTCTGTATTTGCGCCGTGCCGCGGAAGACCTGCGCGAGCATCTACTGGCGCTGCCGGCGGTGTCCGACGTCGAGTTCCAGTTCGCGCCGAACCGGGAGGTGCGGGTCGAGGTGGACGAGGAGGCGCTCGATGAGTATGGGCTCAGCGTGTCCGAGATCGTCCGCGAGCTGAACGCGACTTCCCTCGACCGCACGACCGGCGAACTAACGACCAGCGTGGGCGGCGTCGTGCCTCGGGTGCGCGAGCGGCGTCGAACAACCGGGGAACTCGAAGAGGTCGTGCTGCTGGCCCGCCCCGGCGGCGGCATCGTCCAGCTCGGGGATGTCGCCACGGTGCGCGACGAGCTTCAGGACACCGGCGTAGTGACCGAGGTGGATGGCATCCCGACGGTCCTCGTCGCCGTGAAGCATTATTCGGAAGCGGTTACCGACATCGAGGTCGTCGAGTCCGTACGGACCATGCTCGAATCCTACGAGCCGCCGGCCGGCGTTCAAGTGTCCGTGTGGCACGACATCCTGCTGAACACCCTGGATGGCGTCAACTCGGTGCTCTACGCCGGCATCATCGCGACGGCTCTCGTGGCGGTTGCGCTTGCACTGGTG
Organism: Gammaproteobacteria bacterium; assembly: GCA_009839405.1. Lineage (GTDB taxonomy): Bacteria > Pseudomonadota > Gammaproteobacteria > Pseudomonadales > Azotimanducaceae > VXYL01. Next base: position 1,135 of record VXPR01000378.1, on the reverse strand, counting down.
CTCGATCTGCGATTGGCCATGTGGGTGGCTCTGGGCGTGCCCACCTCGTTTCTGGGAGCGCTGCTGCTGTTTCCGGCCTTCGACCTCGTAATCAGCGCCGCAACGCTGTTCGCGCTCGTGGTCGTGGTCGGCATCGTCGTGGACGACGCGGTGGTGGTCGGCGAGAGCATCGCCCGGCAGAGAGAGCTGGGCCTTGCCGGTGCCGACGCGGCCGTGTCCGGTGCCCAACGCGTATTCCGACCCGTCGCGCTCGGCATTGCGACCACCATGGTCGCCACGGTGCCGGCGGTCTTTACGGAGGGCGCCATCGGGCAGGTGCTCAATGTGCTGCCCATCGTCGTCATACTGACCCTGGCGGTGTCGATGGCGGAGGCCTTTCTCATCCTGCCGAACCATCTGGCGCACGGCGGGGAGTGGAGCCGGTGGCCGCTGTCGGCCGTGCAGGCGAGGCTGCGTCGGGAACTGGACCGCTTTCGTGACGAGCGCGCCTTGCCGGCGATTGATCTGGCGGTTCGCAATCCGCGCTGGACGGTGCTCGCCGCCGTTGGCATCGCCGTTGTCGCTTTGGCACTCGTGGCGGCTGGCGTGGTGTCGATCGGCTATCAGCCCAATCGCGCGTCAGACCGGGTGCTGGCGAGGCTGACCTATCCCGCCGGCACGCCGCTGGAAGTGACCGAGGCAGGCGCTCGCGAGCTCGTCGCGGCAGCGGAGCGCGCCAACGATGCGATCGAGGAACGGCCCATCGCCCAGACCGGCATGGTCGTAGGGCACCACTTCACGAGGCCCAGCAGAACGAGCCTCCTTGGACGGCAGTTCGACACCAACGTCGCCGGCGTCACGTTGCGGCTCGCGCCCGATGCGAAGCGCAGCATGACGCCGGAGCAAGTGGCAGGACATTGGCGTGACAACGTCGGCGAGTTGCGGCATGGCGGCTCCTTGATCATCTCGCCAAGCCCGGCAGCCGAGTCCTATGATTTGACGCTAGCCCTGCTTCATCCCGACGAGGCAGTGCTGGCGCAGGCCGTCCGTGAACTCGCGGCAACCTTGGATCGGATCCCGGGCGTCTTCCAGGTGGATCACACCCTGGACCGGGGCAAGCGCCACTACGAACTCAAGCTGACGGCTGCCGGCGAAG
>VXPR01000363.1 GCA_009839405.1 Gammaproteobacteria bacterium | reverse complement strand
ACTCCCCCGCGAGGGGGGAGTGACAGGAAAGTGCGCGCCACCGCCGCTGTTGGGGATGCGAGCCTTCCTGTCACTCCTCTTTTCGTTTCTCTGGAAGGGGAGTCGAAAAGCGCCTCGCCTTTCGGAAAGGGGTTCTCGCAGGGGGAGGGTTCTCAAACTCCGGCGCAAGCGTCGTTTTCCGCGGCGCGGCCCCCTACCGCATCCCCCGGAAGCAGTCGCGCAGCTCCGTCACGAAGAGGTCTGGCTGTTCGAAGGCTGCGAAGTGGCCGCCCTTGTCGAGTTCGTTCCAGTAGACGATGTTGCCGAAGCGCTGTTCGGCCCAACTGCGCGGGGTCGGGACGATCTCCTTGGGGAAGATGCTGCATCCGGTGGGCAGGGTCACCTTGGGCTGCTCGCCGCCGAAGGCTCGGTTGAAGCTCTCCCAATAGAGGCGGCCAGATGATGCGCCGTTGCCGCAGAGCCAATAGAACATCACGTTGTCGAGCAGTTCCTCGCGGCTGAGGGTGTTTTCCGGGTGGCCGTTGCAGTCGGTCCACTCCCAGAACTTCTCGATGATCCAGGTCGCCTGCGCCATGGGCGAGTCGACGAGGCCGTAGCCAAGGGTCTGCGGGCGCGTGCTCTGCTGCTTGGAATAGCCGGCGCCCCAGGCGTTGTAGTGGCGGCCGCCGTCAAAGGCGAGCTGGTCCCGCTCGGTGGGGTTTTCCCGGGCCTCCTTGGTGGGGCCGGCACCGGGCATGTTGAGGTGGATGCCGGCGCAGCGGCCCTTGTTATGCACAGCGATCCCGGTGGTCACCGCCGCGCCCCAGTCGCCGCCCTGGGCAAAGTAGCGCTCGTAGCCGAGGCGCTGCATCAGCACATCCCACGCCTCGGCGATCTTGCCGACGCCCCAACCGGTGCTCGAAGGCTTGGCCGAGAAGCCGTAGCCGGGCAACGACGGGCAGACGACGTGGAAGGCATCGCTCGCATCGCCGCCGTGGGCCGCGGGGTCCGCAAGGGGTTCGATGACCTTGTGGAACTCCACCACCGACCCGGGCCAACCGTGGGTGATGAGCAACGGCACGGCATCGGGGCTGGGGCTTCTCACATGGATGAAGTGGATGTCGAGCCCATCGATTTCGGTGATGCCCTGCGGGAAGCGGTTGTAGTAGTCCTGTCGAGCGTTCCAGTCGTATTCCTCAAGCCAGTAGTCACGCAGCTCCTGGGCATAGCTGAGCGGCAAGCCCTGCCCCCAATCCTTGCTCGCTGCCTCTCCCCGAACCGAAGTCGGCTGCGCCTCAGCCGCATCCGGCATCTCGGCTTCCGGCCAGCGCGTGCGCCGCAGCCGCTCTTTCAGGTCTGCAATCGCGTCCCCGCCCACATCGATCCGAAACTCACGCACTTCGCTCATGGCCCTTCCCACATCATTGCGTTCGCCATCAGTTTACCCGCCGCAAGGCAGGCGCTAGAGCGAGGCACCGAGAGGCAGCGTTGTCAATCCGCGGCCTCGGCGTTCCAGGACGCAGTTGGGTCGGCAGATTCCCCGTCCGTGGTCGTCATTTGCCGGCGCACGAGGCGGTTGTAGAGGCCGCCGTGGGCTAGCAGCTCCTCGTGGCTGCCGCTCTCGACGGTGCGGCCGGCGTCGAGGACGACGATGCGATCGGCGTCGCGGACGGTGGAGAGGCGGTGGGCGATCACGATCGTGGTGCGTTCGCTCATCAGCTCTTCGAGGGACCGGCGCACGGCTTGTTCGTTGACGGCGTCGAGATGGGATGTGGCTTCGTCGAGGATCAGCACTGCGGCGTCCTTCAGAAACGCTCGGGCGATGGCCACGCGCTGGCGCTGGCCGCCCGACAGGCGCACGCCGCGTTCGCCGACGGCGGTGGCGAGCCCCTCCGGCAGGGCGTCGATGAACGGACCGAGCGAGGCGCGACGCACCGCTTCGTCGAGTTCGGCGGAGGTGGCGTCTGGCTTGGCGATGAGGATGTTGGCGCGCAGGGACTCGTTGAAGAGGTAGGTGTCTTGCGTCACCAGGGCGACTTTCTCGCGTAGATCGTCCAGGCGATAGTCGCGCAGGTCGTGGCCGTCGAAGCGGATGGTGCCGGCGTCGGGGTCCCAGAACCGCATCAGGAGATGTGCGATGGTGGTCTTGCCGGCTCCTGACGGGCCAACCAGCGCCAACGTGCTGCCGGCCGGCACTGTGAACGTGGCGCCGTCGAGGGCGAGCCGGCGGTTGCCGAAGTACGAGAAGCGCACGTCACGAGCCTCGATCTCTATGCCGCCCGTGCCCGACCCGTCACCGTCTCGCTGCTCGGAGACACCGGCCCCATCGACGACTGCCTCGGCCTCGCTGTGAACCGCGTGGAGCCGCCGCGTGGCACCGAGTGTGTCCGCGAGCTGGCGGCCGATGTGGGCGATCTCCGACACCGGCAGGAACGCCGACATCGCGAGCAGCGTCAACATCGGCAGCATCGCCGGCGTTAGCGCCTCGGAAGCGACGAGGTGAGCGCCGGTAGCCACTACGACCAATCCACCGAGGCCCGTCGCGACCTCCAACAGGGCAGTCTGCTTCGTCAAACTCGAGTGAAACGGCAGCCGCAGCGAAACGTGGCGTTCGATGCGGGCCACGAACTCCTCGCCCCGCGTCTTCGTGCGCTGGAACGCGAGGACCTCCGAGAGCCCCTGAATGGTGTCCACCGCATGGGCGTTCATGTCCCCGAACGCCTCCCGCGCCCGAGAGCCCAGGCTATCGATGCGGCGCCGAGCGAGCACGGGGCTCGCCGCCACCAGCACGAGAAACGGCGCGAGAGCAAGCGCCATCGGCCAGCCGAACCATGCCAGCGTGCCGAGCACCGCAGTCGGAACCAGCACCGCGACGAAGAACGGCGCAACGGTGTGGGCGAAGAAATACTCCACAAGCTCCACATCGTGGGTCGCCATTCCGACCAGGTCGCCGGTGCGGCGTCGCACGAGGTATGCCGGTGCCAGCCGATCCAGCTTGCGGAACAGGGCAATGCGCATCTCGGCGAGCATTCGGAAGGCCATGTCGTGCGCAAACCACGACTCGAGCCAGTGCAAGAGGCCAGCAAGGGGCGCAACGATGGCAAGGACCATCAGATGCTCGGCAAAGGGCTCGCCGCGCTTGACCGCAGCCACGGCAAGCGCACTCGCCACGCCAACACCGATGAGTGCAGCGACCCGGGCGATGCCGAATGCCAGCACCACGGAGAACTTCGCCCGCCACGGGATCACATGGCGCAAGAGTTCGCGGAACGCGCCGATCCAGCCCAGGCCCTCGGCGCGGAGGATCGCGTCGGTGGGTTCGAGGTTCGCACCGGCATCGTTGGCCTCGAGGTCCTCGTAGGGGACGGGCTTGTCCCGTCCCGTGCTGGCGCGCCCGCGCGGGCGCGGCGGGGGGGGGTGGTGAAAAAAAAAGATGGGGGGGGCGGGGTTTTGTGGGGGGGGGGCGCGGCCCCGCGCGAGCGCCCCGGGAGGCCGCGGCC
>VXPR01000243.1 GCA_009839405.1 Gammaproteobacteria bacterium | reverse complement strand
TTCCAACGCGCCCGTAGGGTGCGCAGGCATAGCTGGGCACTATGTCGAGCCGGCTGGAGTGAGCACGCGCAGCCACAGCGAGTGCATCGTCGTCCGCAGTAGAGCGCTGGTGAGAAATGCGGGCTAGCAGGTTGCGCCGCGACTCGTCTCGACGGGCGCCGGCCGCCGCGGCACCGTCCCGCTGGGCCGGAACATCACGTGGCCCGGGTGCAGCGCTTGAGCGAATCGCCGCGGCCTTTGCGCTGGCGGGCGGCGTGCTCCTCATGGGCGTCGTCGGGATGACGGTGACGAGTGTTGTCGGACGCCACTTCTTCGGCGCGCCGATTCCGGGGGATTATGAAATCACCGAACTTGCCTGCGGTATCGCGGTGTTCGCCTTCTTCCCGCACTGTCACCTCACGGGCGGCCACGTGGTCGTCGACTTCTTCACGAGCCGCCTGCACGAACGCGGCCGCGCGGCGCTCGATGCCTTGCACGGCATCGTGTTCACGCTGGTGGCTGGCTTGGTCACATGGCGGCTGTTCGTTGGTGCCATGCACAAGCTTGAGGGCGCGGAGACGACACTGTTCCTGGCAATCCCCATGCACTGGGCGTACTTCGCGGCGCTGGTCGCCGCGGGGCTGCTGACGCTGGCGTGCCTGCTGGTCGCGTGCCGCCATGCCCGAGCGTTCAGGGGATGACGGACGTCGCGTTCGGGGGACTCCTGTTCGTCGCCTGCCTCGTGCTGGCGGCGCTGCGCATGCCGGTGGCGGTCGCGATGTTCGTTGTGGGCGGGTTCGGCTTTGCCTCCCTCGCCGGCTGGCCCGCGTTCCTGAACCTGCTCAATACCGCCCCCTTCGGCCGGGTGTCGAGCTACACGCTGTCGGTGCTGCCGCTGTTCCTCCTGATGGGCCAGCTCGCCACCCGGGCGGGACTCAGCCGCCAACTCTTCGATGCCGCCAGGGCCTTGGTGGGCCACCGTCGCGGGGGACTCGCGGTTTCCACCATCGGCGGCTGCGCGGCGTTCGGCGCCGTCTGCGGCTCGTCGATTGCGACCGGTGCGACCATGGCCGCCGTGGCGCTTCCGGAAATGCGCCGGCACGGCTACTCTGGAGCACTCGCAACGGGCACGCTTGCCGCCGGCGGAACCCTAGGGATTCTCTTCCCGCCTTCGATCATCTTGGTGATCTACGCCGTGCTCACGGAGCAGTCGATCGGAAAGCTGTTTCTCGCGGCGCTCGTGCCCGGCATCATCGCCGCCGTCGGCTACACGCTGGCGATCGCCGCATACGCACGCCTGCGCCCCGACGCAGCGCCGGCCGCGCCAGCCATGCCCATGGTGGAGCGCATCCGGGCGCTTGGCCGTGTCTGGCCGGTGGTCGGGGTATTCCTCGTGGTCGTCGGCGGCATCTACGCCGGCGTCTTCACACCGACGGAAGCCGCGGCAGTCGGGGTGGCGGCGGTCGCTCTCGTGGCCTTTGCCGGCGGGCGCCTAGGCTGGCGCGAGCTTGTGGACACGACACTCGACACCGCCCGGGCGACCGGCATGGTGTTTCTCATCCTCATCGGCGCCGAAATCTTCAACGGCTTCCTCGCCCTGTCGCAGGTTCCCGCAGCCCTCGCCGAGGCGCTCGGAGGGTCGGGACTGCCGCCCATGGCGATCCTGGTCGGCATTCTGCTCGTCTATCTGGTCCTTGGCTGCGTCATGGATAGCCTCGCCATGATTCTGCTCACCGTGCCGGTCTTCTTCCCGCTCGTAGCCGGCCTCGACTTCGGCTACGGCGCGGAGGAAACGGCGATCTGGTTTGGCGTCTTGGCCCTGATCGTCGTCGAGATCGGGCTCATAACGCCGCCGATCGGCCTCAACGTGTACGCGATCAACTCGCTGGCCCGCGACGTGCCGCTCGGCGAGTCGTTTCGGGGCACGCTGCCGTTCCTGCTAAGTGGTCTGGGCCTGCTCGCGGTCATTCTCTCGATGCCCGCAGTGTGTACTTGGGTCGTGGGGTTCCCCTAGGCAGTCGGTATGCCGGAGACGCGCCTGGCGCGTCGTTCCCCTTTGGACCCCGAAGGGCGTCTGCCCGGGAAGGGGCCGGCCGGCTGGACGATGGCCGGCGCAGCTACTCCGGCTTTCCGGTGCGCCAATCCCACGGTCGCACCTGCACGTCGCCGTACACGCCGGCACGGCCGAGCGGGCTGTCCGCGACGAAGGCCCGCACGGCGTCCAGCGAGGGTGCCTCGACCACCAGCAGGGTCCCGATCATCGTCGATGCGTCCTCGGACAGGGTCGGCCCGCCATGGTGCAAAGCCACATCGGGATGGTTCGGATGTTCGCGAAGGTATTCGACAAAGGCATCAAAGTGCTCGCGCCGTGCATCCGCCGTGCCCGGCTTGTCGGTCGCGAAAACGGCAACGTACATAAGGCGCTCCTGGGTCGCTATGCTCGAAGGGGAATCCTGTCGCACGGGGTGGGTAGGGTCAAGCTGCGGGCGTCGTTCGCCTCGGTGGGTCCACGCGCACTGTGACGACGTCCATGTCGTAGTACTGCTGGTGATGCACCGAGGAGGCGAGATGGCGTAACAGGCGCAGCGACACCTCCTCCTCTAGCCTCGCGCCGGCGCTGGCCTCGCCGAGCAGCGCGATCCGGTCCTGAAGGTTCTCGTCGCCGCGGGCAGAGAGGAACTCCAGGATCGCGCCGCCTCCGTCGTCGCGGCGGGCCGTGACAAGCAGGCGCCTTGGCCCTGCAGCGGCAGCCTCCTCCCGCCCGAGTAGCGTAAGCAAGGTCTCTTCGCTGACCGCATCGAGACGCGCCGCCATGCCTTCGCCCCACCCAGACTGCGACGCGAAGCCGGCGACGAACTCGCGTATCTGCGGCAGCGACGAGGAGTCGAGCCCAACCTCGGTCGTCCTGGTGCGCGGCCTTGTCAGTTCCACGAAAAGGGTTCCGAGGATTGCCGCCACGCCGCCGGCGACGATGCCGTTGATCGGCATGCCTCCGGCTAGGCTCGCCATGAAGTCGGGAAAGACGGCACCATGCTCGAACCCCACACCAATCCAGAATGCCGCGCCGACGATGACGCCCTTGCGAGGGTCCATGCCGTCCTGGACCACCATCTTGACGCCGACGATGAAGATGGTCGCCATGGTGAGCGTGATGAAGGTCGCCGTCACCGGGCCCGGCACCGCCAGCACGACTGCCAGTGCCTTTGGCAGGCAGGCAAGCGCCAGGAACGCGATCCCCGCCGCGATGCCGACGGATCTTGAGCCGATTCCGGTGGTCTCCACCATCGCCGCGCCGTTCGGGCGCGCCCCTAGCGGCATGGTGCCCGCCAGCGCCGAGAGCAGGTTGCCGGCGGAGTCGGCCGCTACTGCTCGCTGCACGGCGCGAAAGTTGACCGCGCGGGGCTTGCTCCATGACACCCGCTGAATCGCCACGGCGCCGCTAGTCGTCTGAATCGTGCAGACGAGGCCCACGAACAGAAACGTCGGCAGCAGCGTCCAGAAG
>VXPR01000487.1 GCA_009839405.1 Gammaproteobacteria bacterium | reverse complement strand
CCGGTCAGCAGCGCGCTGCCGACCTTCACCACCCAAGTTGCAGACCCGGCGAGCGCGCCACGCAACTCGGCCTCATGGTCGAGCGTCAGCACATCGCTTGGTGGCTGCGTCGTCATTCGTCGTCGTCCCAATCGCCAGCCGACACCTGCTGTCGCGGTTCGTCGCCCGCCAGCACGTCCGCTCGCATGGCCTCCATGATGCGCCGATCCTGCAAGGCAAACTCCTCGTCATCGACAAGCCGTTGCCGGAGAGCTTCAACCTCGACCATCAGGGCTTGGGCGAGCTCGTCCACCCCCTCCCCGGCAGCCGCGGACACCGCAAACATCCGACGGTGCGGAAAGGCTTGGCGCAGGCGCTCCACTGCGGAGTCATCCGCGACCAAGTCTGTCTTGGTGGCGACCAGGAAGATGTCGCGCTCGCGAAAGGCCTCGCTGAAGGCGTAGAGCTCGGCTTCGATGGCGGCCACCGTCTGAACTGGATCGCTGCCATCGAGGGGCGCAATGTCGACAAGATGGGCAAGCAGACGCGTGCGCGTGAGATGGCGCAGAAACCGCACGCCAAGGCCCGCTCCCTGGGCAGCCCCGGCGATTAGTCCGGGCACGTCGGCCATGAGGAAGCTTTCGCCCGGCCCGACCCGAACCACACCGAGGTTGGGTGTGAGCGTCGTGAACGGATAGTCCGCGATGCGAGGCCTCGCCGCCGACATGCGGCTGATGAGCGTGGACTTGCCGGCATTCGGCGCCCCCAAGAGGCCCACGTCGGCCATCACCTTCAACTGCAGCCGAAGGCGGCGCACTTCGCCGGGGCGCCCTGAGGTGGTACGGCGTGGCGAACGGTTGGAACCCGACTTGAAATGCGCGTTGCCGAGGCCACGCCCGCCCCCAGCGGCGACGGTGAGCGTCTGCTCCGCTTCCGTCACGTCGCCAACGAGTTCGAGGCTAGCGTCGTCCACGACCGTCGTCCCAACCGGCACCGCGACGCACAGTGTCTTGCCGGCCGCACCGGTGCGCTCGTTGCCGCCACCTGAAGCGCCTGCATCGGCACGGAAGACCCGATTGAAACGGAAGTCCACCAACGTGTTGAGGGCGGCATGTCCCACCAGCACAACAGACCCACCCTCGCCACCGTTGCCACCGTCCGGCCGGCCGCGGGGAACGTTGCGGGCACGATGAAAGCTCAGGTGACCGTCACCGCCCCGCCCCGCCTCGACATCGACGACCGCCTCGTCAACAAACCGCATCGGGATGCAACTGGCCGGGAGTGCGTGCGCACAGGAAGTCTCCGGGCGATCGAAAACGTCGTGGCTTTCGGTGTGCCCGTGGCAGGGGCGACGCATGTGTCGCCCGTGTTGAGCAAAGGACGCGTTGGATCAATGTACGACCCGCCCTTCCGGCGAGTGGTGTTGGCGTTTTGGCGGCGCGCCTTTAGAGCGACGGCAGGACGCTGACCGTGCGTCGCTGCTGACCGCCCAAGCGCTCGTACTTGACGAAACCGTCCGCCGTTGCGAACAACGTGTGGTCCCGCCCGCAGCCGACGTTGGCCCCCGGATGGAACCTGGTGCCGCGCTGACGAACGATGATGTTGCCGGCCAGCACTGCCTCGCCGCCGAACTTCTTGAGGCCGAGACGCTTCGACTCCGAGTCGCGTCCGTTGCGCGTGCTGCCACCTGCCTTCTTGTGTGCCATCCCAGGCTCTCCTTTTGCCGTCGTGCCCTCAGGCTGCCGAAATGCCGGTGATCCGCACCGTCGTGAAATGCTGACGGTGCCCCTTGGTGCGCATATAGTTCTTGCGGCGCTTGAACTTGATCACGCGGATCTTGCGAGCCCGACCCTGCTCCACGACTTCACCCGTAACCGCTCCGCCATCGAGGTACGGTGTACCTACCTGTACGTCGTCGCCGCTCGCAATGAGCGACACGCGGTCGAACACCACCTCATCGCCAGGATCGGCCGGCAGTCGTTCGAGCTGCACCACATCGCCTTCGCACACGCGATGCTGTTTTCCGCCGCTTTCGAATACCGCAAACATGCGCACTGCTCCTGCCGCTCTAGCCTCCACCGGCGGGGCCTCCCATCCGCAACTGCGACAAACCGCCCGGCTGCGGAGCCAAGGTGTAGAATCCCGCGCCTTGACAAGCGCCGCCGGGATACCGGCCTGACGCCCATCGCACCGCCGAATCAGCCTGCCGGCAAAGGCGCGGCATTCTACGGATGCGACGAGCCGAATACAACGCGCGTGGAAGGTCAAGCGCCGCCACCACACCGCGAATGCGACCCGGAGCCCTCGTACATGCCAGCGTCCCCCGTTGCCGAACCACTCGCCACCCTAGATGCAGCGATTGCCTGCACAGCAACGGGCCCGGATGCCGCCTTCGGCCTCGTTCGAGGCGATTTCGAGGCCGTCAATCGCCTGATCCCGCAACAGCTTTCCTCTTCGGTGCCGCTCATCGAGGACATTGGCCGCCACATCGTCAGCGCTGGCGGCAAGCGTCTGCGCCCGTTGATCGCACTTCTCGCCTCTCGCCTATGCGGGCACGAAGGAGTGGACGGGCCCGTGCGCCTCGCCGTGGTGATCGAATTCCTGCACACCGCCACCCTGCTGCACGACGACGTGGTGGATCACAGCCCCCTGCGCCGCGGCCAAGCCACCGCCAACACGCTGTGGGGCAATGGTCCCAGCGTGCTCGTGGGCGATTTCCTCTACTCCCGCGCCTTCGAACTGATGGTGGAACTCGACTCGATGCCGGTCATGGCCATCATCAGCGAGGCGACGAACCGCGTCGCGGAAGGCGAAGTGATGCAGCTCGCCAACATCGGCAACGCCGACATCGACGAGCGCGAATACATGGCAATCATCCGCCGCAAGACCGCAATGCTGTTCCAGGCATCGGCCCACACCGGTGCCGCCCTCACCGGCGCAGATGCGGCCACCACCGCCGCACTCAAGAACTACGGCCTGCACTTCGGCCTCGCCTACCAACTCGTGGACGACTGGCTCGACTACGCCGGCGAGCGCGACGTGATGGGCAAGGACGCCGGCAACGACCTCGCCGAAGGCAAGATGACACTGCCCTTGATCCACGCCGCCCGCAACGGCAGCGACGCGGACGCCCGACTCATCCGCGAGTCCATCGCAGCCCGCTCCGCGAGCCGCCTCCCCGAGGTACTCACGGCCGTCCGCCGCACCGGCGCCCTCGACCACACCCGCGAATGCGCCGGCATGGAGCTCAGAAGAGCACTGGCAGCAACCGACAACCTACCACCAAACCCCTACCGCGAAGGCCTACGCACCCTGGCCCGATTCGCAGCCTCCCGCCTCGCCTGACGCAAGCTTTCTACGGCTCCTAGCCCCGTAGGGGCGGGGCTTGTCCCGTTCCTTGCCGAGTTCGTCGTACGCTCAAGACGGGCGGGGACTAGCCCCGCCCCGACGGCGCCCGTGGCGCATCCCTTCGCTTATAAACATCTGACCCAGCCGACGCACGT
>VXPR01000202.1 GCA_009839405.1 Gammaproteobacteria bacterium | reverse complement strand
TTGCAGTTCATGGAACAAAGCCTCCTTATCCCGCGAACTGCACGCGGAGCCGAGCAGGGCGTCCAGCGTTGTCACATGCTGGCGTCGTGCGGCGGCTGATGCGAAGCGCTCGTCTGTGGCGAGCTCCGGCACCCCGAGCACGTCGCAGAGCGCGGCGAACTCGGCGTCGGCTGCGACATCGATGGCGATCCAGTTGTCGTCCCCCCGGCATGGGTACACGTTGTGCGGCGCGTGGTGGCGGTGCGCGTTGCCTTGTGGTGGCGTGTCGCGGCCGTTCATGGTCGCGTCCATGATGAACTCGCCAAGCACGGGCAGAAATCCCTCCGTCAACGGCTGTTCGATGAGTTGGCCCTTGCCAGTGCGCTGGCGATGGCGCAGCGCCAGCATGACGGCAAACGCGCCTTGCACGCCGGAGATGCCATCGCTGGCAAGCGACTCGCTCAACACCTCCGGGCCGGCATCGGGATAGCCGCGCAGCAGGGTGTGCCCCACCATCGCCTCCACGTGCAGGCCGAAGGCGCGAAAGTCTCGATACGGGCCGTCCAAGGCAAATGCCGGCATGCGCAGCATGATTAGTCGGGGATTTACCTCGGCGAGCGCGGCGTAGTCGAGGCCGGCCTTGTCAATCGTCTCTGGGACGTTGTTCTCCACCAGCACGTCGCATTCCGCGACCAGCTTCAGCACTGCTTCCCGGCCTTCGGGCGTCATGATGTCGCACGTCATGGAGCGCTTGTTGCGGGCGTGGGAGTTGAAGGAGGCACTGCGGTTCCACGGGTCGGCGCCGGGGTCGCCATCCGGATAGCCCACCGGAGCGCCGCGTTCGACCAGCTCGCGAACGCGCCCCGGGGTCGGCACCTGCTCCATCCCGCGCGTGAACGGCTGCACTCGGTTCGCCGGTTCGATGCGGATCACGTCCGCGCCCCACTCGGCGAGCAGTTGCGTAACGTGAGGGCCGGCCCAGACCACGGTGATCTCTGCAACGCGGATGCCTTCGAGCGGCAGCGGCTGGTCTTCGCTCCGCGCCGTAGTCGCCCGACCGTTACGGCGAACGGGCAAAACCGCCCCATCGTGTTCGTTCAGGAGCGGCGCACGCACAGGCGCCGCCCGCGATGCCGCCGACATCTTGAACGGCCGTCCGGGATAGGTGAGACGCCCAGCGACCGGATGTTCCAATTCGTCCCAGGCGCCGCGCTGCCGATAGTGCGGATCGCTCACCACGTCGGCAATGGTGTTGAACGTGCCCGCCAGCAAGCCGTGCGCCTGGGCTTCTTGCATGGCTTCGCGCTTCGGCCGCTCTGCCAGCCAGTCGGAGTAAACGCGTTCAAACATCTCTTGCTGTGCAGGATCGATGTGCAGCGGGTCCACCTGATCGGCACCCGGCGCGCCGATCATCGCCAAGAGCCGCGGCAGTCGCTTGACGCCGGCGCCCATGATGTTGATGTAGCCATCGGCACAGCGGCGCACGCCAATCCCGAGCGCCCGTCGGACGTCGGCCAGCCGACCACCGCAGTGGCCGGTGTAGGCCGCGATGGTCAACTGGATGCTGCGCCGGTCTCGGCACCCAGCCTGACACTCGAAAACGGACAGGTCGATCCAGTCGCCATGACCGGTTCGCTCGGCCCGCGACAGCGCCATCGTCGTCGCCAGCGCCGCCGTGAGCCCGGCGTGGTACAGCGCGTAGTGGCCGCCAAGCTTCAGCGGCTCGCGCTCGGCATGGCCATTGCTCACGAGGGGGCCGCCGATGGCTTGGAGAGTCAGTTCAGAGGCTCGGTAGTCGCGATACGGACCGGTCTGACCGAAGGGCGTGATGGAGGCCATCACCAGCCCCGGATTGATGTCGCTAACCGCCTCGAAGCCCCAGCCCCAGCGCTCGGCCTCGCCTGGAGCGAAATCCTCGATCAGCACGTCCGCTCCAGCCGCCAGATCGCGAATCCGGCTTGCGTCAGCCTCGGCGTCAAGCACAACCGATCGCTTGTTGCGGTTGAGGTGCAAGAACAGGCCAGATCGCTCCGAATGGGGATCATCGTTCGGGAACGGGCCGAAGCCACGGCTCGGGTCTCCCCCCGCCGGCTCAACCTTCACCACATCCGCCCCGAACTGCGCAAGCAGATAGCTGGCATAGGGACCGGCAACATGGCGGCTCAAGTCCACCACGCGCACACCGTGAAGTGGCGTGTTCGATGCAGCGTCGGGCATGGCGCTAGTGTTGCATGAAAGGCGAACGCCATGGGCATTCGCATCGTGAAGGGTTATGTCAGATCCCACCCCGGCAGTTTCGCCGCCTGCTGCACCCACCGCGTCATCTGCGCTTCGTCTAGGTCGTCCTCGTGGATGTCGATCCAGCGCGAGTCCTTGTCCTTGCCCTTGCTGCCGCCCGGCGGCGCCGGATCGAGCGACGAACCCTTGAAGAACGTAACCTTCACATAGCGGGTGAACACGTGGTAGCTCAGGAACCAGCCCTGACCTTCCACACCATAGAAGGGCGAGTTCCACCGCACAGCCTTGCACACACCGGGTACGGTGCGAACGATCAGGCCATCCAAGGCCCGTCCAATGTCCTGCTTCCACTCCGGCATGGCCGCAATGTACGCCTGCACCGGCGCATCACCATCGCCCTTCGGAATCTGCGGATTGCCGCCGCTGAGAAGCACCGGCCCATCCGCGGCGATCGCCTCGCGAGACTTGCCGGACGTTCTGCTTGCCACCGACCGCACTCCGAACCAAGCTACACGAAACGAAGTGTACGGGCGGATCATCGGCGCCACAGCATGCGTGTTCCAACGTCGTGTCCCTTCTCGTCACCGCTCCTTGACGACTTACTCGCATTCTGCGGGTGCAATGCCATCGCCGGACCGGACGCAACGTATCTGCGCCCGGGCGATGTCGCTTGGCGGCTTCCCCTGCATCACCTGGCAACGCTTGCGCCACAAGAACCGTTGCCTTCGGACAACGCTTCTTGCCCCAGCCCAAGCCGTCCTATCACTCCGTCAAACTTCGCCGAATCGGCGAAGTCCGACAGACTGCTAGGCGAGGTCCCCTGGCTTCGCCTTTGGTTCGATGCCGATGGCATCGCGGGCTACGCTTGGTTCGAGCCACCCACCGGCGTGGAACTCGACCTGCGGACAGACCTCGACTGGAACGGCGAGGTTGGCAATGCACTGCTTGACTGGGCCGAGGTGAAGCGGCAGCAAGCGCCACCGGCATATCCGTGGCTAGTCGATGTGCAGGACATGGAACAGTGGGCGGCCGGCGTTCGCGAGCGGCCAGTCACACCACACCACGGGCGCTGGCTGACGACCCTTGCGAACGAGAACGACGCCGATCGCCTCGCCGCCTTGCACAGGCGCGGCTACGAACGCACAGGGCACCACGCCATCCTGTACGCGCGCGACCTCGCCGCCCCCTTGCCCCCCCCAAACCACCCCGCCCCCGATGGGATGCGGGCCACCACCCCCGGCGGCATCGCCGCGCGCGTAGCCGTGG
>VXPR01000340.1:620-3499 GCA_009839405.1 Gammaproteobacteria bacterium | reverse complement strand
CTACAAGACCAACATCGGCATTCAGTTCCGCCACGAGCAAGGCAAGGACGTGCATGCACCGGGACTCTACTTCCATCTCGACCGCAATGAGTGCTTTCTTGGCGTCGGGATGTGGCATCCGGAACGCGAAGCGCTCGCGGCGATTCGGCAGGCCATCGTGGACGACCCCAAGGCTTGGCGCCGGGTGCGCGACGGGCGGGCGTTTCGGGCGGCCTTCGATCTCGGCGGCAGCACGCTGAAGCGGGCGCCGCGTGGCTTCCCGGCGGAGCATCCGTGCATCGAGGACCTCAAGCGCAAGGATTTCATCGGCGTTGCCAGCATGGCGCCGGCGGCAGCGACGAGCGCCAGCCTTGCTGAGGAGATGGCGGGCATGTTCGCTGCCGGGAAGGGCCTGATGGGCTTTCTTTGCGGCGCGTTGCGGTTGCCCTTCTAAAGGCAGACGCGCGCGCTTAATCCTTGAACTGCGCCACCATACCCATGATGGATGCCTTGGCGTCGCCGAAGAGCATGCGGGTGTTGTCGCCGAAGAACAGCGGGTTGTCCACCCCAGCGAATCCCGACGCCATCGAGCGCTTGAGCACGAACACGGTGCGGGCGTGGTCCACGTTGATGATGGGCATGCCGTAGATGGGGCTGCCTTCGTCCTGCCGGGCGGCGGGATTCACCACGTCGTTCGCGCCGATCACCACCGCCACGTCCACGGTTTCCATGCGGCGGTTGATGTCCTCCATCTCGACGAGCTGATCGTAGGGCACGCTCGCCTCGGCCAAGAGCACGTTCATGTGGCCCGGCATCCTTCCCGCCACCGGATGGATGGCGAAGGTCACCTCGCAGCCGTTGCCCTCAAGCAGTTCTCCGAGTTCGTGTACGGCATGCTGCGCCTGCGCCACGGCCATGCCGTAGCCCGGCACGAAGGTCACTGAGGAGGCGGCTTCGAGAATGAGATAGGCATCCTCGGCGTTGATGGGCTTCACCTCGCCCTCGACCTTGGATGCGGTCGCCACCGCGCCGAAGCCGCTGAACAGCACGTTGGCCAGCGACCGGTTCATGGCCTTGCACATGATGTTGGTGAGGATGATGCCGGCCGCGCCCACAAGCGATCCCGAAACGATGAGGATGTTGTTGTTGATGGCGAAGCCGGCGGCGCAGGCGGCGAGCCCGGAGTAGCTGTTGAGCAGCGATATCACCACCGGCATGTCGGCACCGCCGATGGGCAGCACCGCCATCACGCCAAGCAAGAGCGCGAGCCCCAGGATGACGAAGAACACCGGCGAGTCCGGTGCCGGCTGCAGCACGAACAGCACCCCGGCCGCCAAGAGCCCGACAAGGATCAGGCCATTGACGAACCGCTGCGCGCCGAACACCACGGCGCGACTGCCGAACGCCTCCGAGAGCTTGCCCCAGGCGAGGATGCTGCCGGACAGGGTCACCCCGCCGATCAGCACCGACAGCGTCACGGTGATCGCGGTGAAGGTGGAACCGTCGCCATAAAGCGCCGCCCATCCCACCAGCAGGCTGGCCGCGCCGCCGGTGCCGTTGAAGAGCGCCACCATCTCCGGCATCGAGGTCATCGCCACCAGCCGCGCCGCCAGGGCGCCGATCACGGCGCCCACCAGCATCGCGACGGCGATCCAGTGCCATTCGAAAATGCCCTTCGAGAGCAGCGTCACCACCACCGCGATCAGCATGCCGGCGGCGGAGAGCGCGTTGCCGCGCCGCGCAGTGGCTGGCGAGCCCAGCATCTTCAAGCCGAAGACGAAGAGCGCTGCGGCGACGATGTAGGCGAGATTGACCGCCACGCTGTCCATCATGGCCGTCGTCGCCGGCACCGCGCGGAAGGTGCTGCCCGCATCTGCCTTAGTCGCCCTTCTTCTTGAACATGCCGAGCATCCGGTCCGTGACCAAGTAGCCACCGACCACGTTGATGGTGGCGAACGTCACCGCCACGGCACCCAGGATCGGGGCGAGGCCCGGCATCTTCGAGCCAGCGGCCAGGAGGGCGCCGACGATGGCGATGCCGGAGATGGCATTGGCGCCGGACATGAGCGGCGTGTGCAGCGTTGCCGGCACCTTGGAGATCAGCTCGAAGCCGAGAAAGATGGCCAGCATCAGGATGAAGGCGAGATAGACCGGTGCGAGTTCCATGGCGAGATCAGCCGAGGTTCAAGACGGCTTCGTTGACGACCTTGCCGGCGCGGGTGAGCACGCAGCCGCGCACGATGTCGTCGTCGGGGTCCAGGTCAAGGGCGCCCGCGCCTGCATCCCAGAACTCGTCCAGGAAGTGCGCGAGATTGGCGGAGTACATCTCGCTCGCGTTGCGCGCCACCTCGGAAGGCAGATTGCCGCGCCCGATGACCCTCACGCCGCCGATGTCCACGGTCTCGTTCAGCACCGATCCTTCGACGTTGCCGCCGGACTCCACCGCCATGTCCACCACCACGCTGCCCGGGTGCATCGCCTCGACCATGTCGCGGCTGACGATGCGGGGCGCCGGGCGGCCGAACACCTGCGCCGTGGTGATGACCACATCGGACTGGGCGATGATCTTCTTCATGCCCTCGCGCTGCATGGCGAGTTGCTCGTCCGTCAGTTCCCGGGCGTAGCCAGCTTCGGTTTCGCCGACGTCGCCAATGTCGATGTTGACGAAGCGAGCACCGAGGGACTGCACCTGTTCGGCGACCGCCGGCCGGGTGTCGAAGGCTTCCACCCTGGCGCCAAGACGCTTGGCCGTGGCGATGGCCTGCAGTCCGGCGACTCCGGCGCCGATGACGAACACCCGCGCCGGGGCGATGGTGCCGGCCGGCGTCATCATCATCGGGAAAATCTTCGGGCAGTGGGAGGCGGCTTCGATCACCGTGACATAGCCGGCCAGATTCGCC
>VXPR01000340.1:0-610 GCA_009839405.1 Gammaproteobacteria bacterium | reverse complement strand
GAGGAGAGGGCGTCCATCTTCTGCGCCCTCGTCGTGCGGGGAACCATCTCCACGGCGACGGTGGTGACCCCCCGTTCGGCCAGTGACTGCACCAGTCGGCGTTCGTTGAAGGGGTCGAGAAAGCTGACGTGAACCGTGCCGTCCGACAAGAGGCCCACGTCGTCGTCGGTGGGCTTGCGCACCCGCAGCACGATTTGCGAAGAGACGATGGCGGAGGCGATGTCGTGCACCACGTCGGCGCCGGCGGCTTCGTACTCGGCGTCCGGCAGTCCGGAGGCGATGCCGAGGCCGGTCTCGACCATGATGTCGAAGCCGAGTCCGGCCAGCTTTTTCACGCCTTGCGGCACCAGCGCCGCGCGCAACTCACCGGGCCAGGTTTCTTTGGGCACCGCGATGCGCATGGCGAAGTGAACCCGATAAAGCTGATGTGGTACGGAACTGGTGGACAGTCAAGCAGCAAGGCGCGACAGCCGCGTAGCTTAATCGAAAGCGCCCTCCGATAACAGGCAAAGTGGCGGAAAGTGGCGGAAAAGCGGCCAAGTGAGTCGGAATCGGAAGGAGGGCAATCTGCGTTCTCTCCGAGCGCCTCTAGCCGCTTGGGGTATGTTTC
>VXPR01000310.1 GCA_009839405.1 Gammaproteobacteria bacterium | reverse complement strand
GCCCCGCACCCTGCGCCACGAGATCAACAACCCCCTCAACGTGCTCAGCACGTCGCTGCAAAACCTGAGCGAAGACGTGGCCGAGGTTAAGGACAGTCGCTATTTGGAGTCTGCCCGGCGCGGGGTGCTGCGCATCGGCGCCATCGTCGAGAACCTGGCCGACGCCGCGAGCCTCGAGGAGTCGTTGCAGGCGGAAGACATGGACGAAGTGGACCTCGAGCAGCTCCTTGCCAATTACGTCGGCAACTGCGCGATCACCCATCCGGAACACGGCTTCCTCTTCCGCGGCACAGGCGCCGCCGTGGTCGTCCTCGCCTCCGATTACCGCATCGAGCAGATGCTCGACAAGATCATCGACAACGCCATCGACTTCCACCGCGCCGGCAGCGCCATCCGCGTCCAACTCGATGCTGGCCCCGAACACGCCCGCATCGCCATCGCCAACCGCGGCCCGCCCCTGCCTCGGGATGCCACGGGTTCTGTGTTCGAGTCCATGGTCTCCCACCGCGGCCCCGACAACCGCCTGCACTTCGGCCTCGGCCTATACGTGGTGCGCACCATCGCCGAACACCACGGCGGCACGGTGCGAGCCCTCAACCTGACAGACGGTTCCGGCGTGGTGATCTCGGTGCAACTGCCGCTTGCCACGGACGAGAGCAGGGCCGAGGAGCAGCAGGCGCAGGAGCATTCGTCACGTATGGCATAAACCGGCCGGTCTAGCTGGGAGAAGGCTGGTTGCCCGTTCTGGCCCTTTGATTTCTTCGCTTTCGGCGAGGGAGTGTGCGGGCCCTCGCTTCGAGTGGCGTGTGGGACCGCGCCATCCGCGCCGCCAAGCCCCTTGCTATCGCTCGGGGTCTGGCCCCAGCCCCCACCTACCGAAGAGCCTGGCCGACGCGTTCGTGATGGCTCGGCTTCGAGATGAATCGGTGTGCGGTGCTGTGGCTTCCTGGGCTCAGGAGACCAACCGAAATCGGCTCTCTACGGCCAGCTCGCCCTCGCACGCCACCTCGCCCCGCTCGACAAGGAACTGCATCGCCGCGAAGACGCTGCGCGCGGCGGCCGGGTGAAGTCCCACCGGAACCGCGGCATACATGGTTGGCACCATGTCCGCGATGTGGGCTGGGCCTTCGGCCAGGAAATCGAGAATCTGCCGCTCGCGCTCGCGCCGGTGCTCGATGAACGCCTGCACGTGGGCCTTCGGATCGGTGATTGCCGGCCCGTGCGTGGGCCAATAGACGTCGTCGTCGCGTTCGAGCAGCAACTCGAGGCTCCCCATGTAGCTCTTCATGTCGCCGTCTGGTGGCGAGATGACGCTGGTGGACCAGCCCATCACGTGGTCGCCGCTGAACAGCGTTCGCTCCTCGCGCAAGCAGAAGCACAGGTGGTTCGACGTGTGCCCAGGCGTGTAAACGCATTCGACGCTCCAACCATCCCCGTCGATGACGTCGCCGTGCCCCACCTGCACATCCGGGCGGAACTCCATGTCGCCGCCCTCCTCGACCTGCACGCCCTCGGCCACCTTGCCGGCGCCATGCGGGCCGAACCCGTAGGTGGGCGCAGGTCGCCGCCGTGCCAGCAGCCGGGCGGCCGGCGAATGATCCATGTGCGTGTGGGTGATGAGCATGTGCGTCACCACCTCGTCCCCGAGCGCCTCGTCGATGGCGGAGATGTGGGCATCGTCGATGGGCCCCGGGTCGATCACCGCCACCTTGCCCTCGCCGATGATGTAGGTGCCGGTGCCGTGGAACGTGAAGGCGCTTGGATTCTTGGCAATCACCCGCCGCACGAGCGGAGCGACCTGCTCCATGCGACCGTACTCGAAGGTCATGTCGCGGCGATAGGGAATCTCGACAGGCATGTATGGGCTCTCTTTGGGTGGCTTTCTTGGGCTCGGCTGCTGCGCCTATTGTGCCCCTCGCGCCGCTGCTATGGAAACTACCTGGACGGCAGGATGCGAGTCCTCCAGCTAGGCCCCACGGCAAGGGTGGGTCAGGATGTCGTCGCGGTGCAGTCGGGTCACGATGGCCACGCCAGCGGCGTGCATTGCGTCCTCGTCTCGCCCTAGTTCGCTCGCGATCGTGGCCAGCGCGGCACCGGGGCGGGCACCTTCGCCGATCAGGTTCAAAAGCCGCACGGTCACCGCGTTCGACTCGATCACGCGCACCTCGTCCCGCCGGTTGCGCCATGCAATGAGCCATGTGGCGTTGTCGGGAGGCGCTGACGGCGGCGCCCTCGGATCGATTTGGTGTACTGGCCAGTCGTAGCGCAGCGGGTGCGCGAGGGGCGAGACGACGATTCTGTCGTCGAGCGTCGGCGACTCGCCGCCGAACGTGCAGTCTGTGTCCTCGGCGAAGTCTAGGTGCAGGCGCAACCACTCGAAATGGGCCAGTTCCAAGGCGAAGCCGGGGTCGTCCGACCGCCCGCGTTCGTTCGCCAGATAGTCGAGGAACTCCTCCAGAAGGCGCCGGAACAGCGGCTCGCTTGAACGATGGCGACGCAGAAAGTCGCGAACCATGTCCTGCCAGCGCACTTCCCCCATCGCTTGGCGAAACACGGGCAACATCCCGCCGAGCAGCCCGTCGATGTTGCGCCGGAACAGGTCGGCGTACACCGCCATCTGGCCGTCCTGCACCCCCGGCGGGGGCGGCTGTGGGCTGCCGTCACGGATGCAGGCGGCGAAGTGTCCTTGCACACTGCGAAAGTCCATGTCGGGCTCACACGCCCGCGGCCGCCTCGCCTCGGCCTGCGGCCGCCTGCATCGCACGGATTCGGCCAACCTCGCCGAGCAGTTCGGGCACCGGTGGGTAGTTGAAGTCTCGTTCGATCAACGCCGGCAGCGGGCCGAACAGATCAAATGCCTGCGCCAGCAAGGACCACACCGGCTCGCTCACCGGCGCGCCGTGGCTGTCGATGCGCAAGGTCGGCGATTGCACCGAATGTCCCGCTACATGCACATACAGCGCGCGGTCGCCCGGCAGGCCGCGCAGGAAATCGACCGGGTCATGGCCGAAGTTGAAGCTGTTCACATAGACGTTGTTGACATCGAGCAACAGGTCGCAATCGGCCTCCTCCACCACGGCGTTGATGAACGCAAGTTCGGACATCTCGGCACCCGGCTCGGCGTAGGCGGATACGTGCTCGATGCCGATGCGGGCACCGAGGACATCCTGAACGGTGCGGATTCGGCTCGCGACGTGGTGCGCAGCGTCTTCAGTGAACGGCACAGGCATCAGGTCGTAAAGGTGCCCGCCGTCGCTGCAAGCGGACAGGTGCTCGGTGTAGGCCCGCGCACCATGCTCCTCAAGAAAGGCCTTGATGCGCTTCAGGAAGGGAATGTCGAGGGGCTCGGGACCGCCGAGCGAGAGGGACAGGCCATGGCAGACGACGGGAAAGCGCTCCGTCCAAGCCCGAAAGGCCCGGCCGAAACGCCCTCCCATTTCCATCCAGTTCTCGGGGGCGACCTCGATGAAGTCGATCTCCCGAGCCACTCGATCGGTGTGC
>VXPR01000482.1 GCA_009839405.1 Gammaproteobacteria bacterium | reverse complement strand
CATCGGACGAATGGCGGGCGGCGTTCGCAGCCTTCGAGGTGCCGGTGAACCGCATCGCCCTCGTGGAGGAAACGGCTACCGACCCCCAAATCCTGGAAAACCGCATGGCCGTCGTGCCGGACGATCCGGAAATCGGCGTGCCCTTGATGCTCAACCACCCCATCAAGGCGACCAGCGTCCCCCAGGTAGGCCCCCGGCGCGCGCCGTCCCTCGGCGAGCACACCGAAGAGATACTGCGTGAACTTGGCTACACGGAAGAGGCGAGGGCGGATCTCGCCGCCGCCGGAGCGGTGGTCAACGGCGAACGCTGACCGCGGCGTTACTGCGACGAACCCGGGGCCGTGGGCTTAAGGCCCTGTCTCACCATGCTCCTTGCGCGGATTCTCCTGCGCCGACAGCGCGGCGGCGATGAGGCCCGCGGGCGCCGCCACGATGCCGAGCGAGACAAGCAGCGTGATCGCAGCGAACGCCTTGCCGCCAGCGGTGATCGGATAGACGTCGCCATATCCCACGGTCGTGAGGGACACCACTGCCCACCACAGACAGTCCACGAAGGTGGAGAAGTGCTCTGGCTGCACCTCGGCCTCGAAGTGCCGAATGCCGATGGCGGCGAGGAACAGCATGATGCCGACGGCGGCGGCGAGCAGTGCGAACTCGTCGCGAACCGAATGCAGCGCAGCGCCAAGGCGGGCCGTTGCCCTGCCGAAGCGGCCGAGCTTGAGCAGAGCCAGAAGGCGGAACAGGCGCAAGATGCGAATGGCCAGCATCTCGTGGCCACCGGCAAGGATCAGGAGGCCCGGCACTCCGGCCAACAGGTCGATGACGCCGTAGAAGCTGAGGGCATAGCGCCGGCCACCGAGATACAGCCGAACGGCGTACTCTGCCGAGAACAGGATGGAAAGTGCGATCTCGAAGCGGTCGACCCACGCCCCGGCGATGCCGTCGCCCACGTCTGGCCCGAAGGCGATGGACACGGCGGAGAGGACGATCAGCGGCGCCGACAGGACATCGAGCCGACGAAGGACTGTGGTGTGGTCGTCGTGGCGTTGTCGGAGCACGGATCCTTGTCCTTTCGGAGCCTGCGCGCCCTGGCGGGCGCGTTGGCAGTTCGTTACGCGAACTGCTGCTTTCGTAGGGAACCGATGCGGAGCATTTCCGGCTCCGCGCCGGGCACTCGCCTGCCTATAGGCCGTCGAACCTCGGCGCGTCCCCGGCCACCGTCACGCGCCACATGCGGCGCACCTCGCCCTCGGGTCGATTCAGCACCGGATAGTGCTGGGCGGCGCGGTTGTCCCACATCACCACATCCCCGGGTCGCCACCGATGCACGTAGCAGAACTCCGGCCGGTGGGCGTGGTTCGTCAAGTAGTCGAGCAGGCCCGCGCTCTCCTCCGTGCTCATGTGCTCGAACCTGCGGGTGAACTCCCAGTTGAGGAACAGCGCCGTGCGGCCGGTCTCTGGGTGCGTGCGCAGTGCCGGATGCACCGCGTCTTCCTCCGGCCGCCGGTGGGAACTCGCGTCGTGAACCGCGCGCAAGTTGGCAAGCATGCGCTTCATGCCTTCCGAGAGGGTCTCGAAGGCGAGATATTGGTTGGCGAACGCGGTCTCGCCGCCCCGGGTCGGCAGTTCTTGCGCGGCAAGGATGGAGATGGCGGGTGGGGTTCGGTCAAACGTCGCATCGGAATGCCAGCGACCCGTCCTGAGTCCGCTCGGCATGTTGATCGGCAGCACATAGGGATGGCTCTGAATCCCCGGCCCGTGCGGGAACAGGTACAAATCGCCAAACCGCCGTGCAAAGCCAAGCTGGTCATCGGCGCTTAGGTGCTGGCGCGGAAACACGAGCACCAGATATTCGAGAAAGGCCGCGTGAACTTGGGCAAAGGCCTCATCAGAAAGATGCGCCAAATCCACTTCCACCTCAGCCCCAATGGTGCCCGCGAGCGGTGTGACCACCACTTCACTCGCCGCTTGCGAAAGTGCTTCCGCCATGAGTGCCCCTACCTCAACCAGAGCCGAAGGCAACCTACGACGGGTGCTGGCGAATCGCAAGCCCGCAGGCTTGCTATCTGGGAACGCGCGTCGCTCTGGAGCGGATGTCAGGGTGCGGGGACGGTGAGGCGGCAGAGCAGGGTGTTGTGGGTCTCGAGGTCAGCCGTCCAGATGAGTCGCGCCTCCTGTCGCCATTGGACGCGGTCGTAACCGCCCTTGGGGCGCACGACGGCTGGCGAGAACTCCCTCGCGTGGGGCCACGTGCTGTCGTCGAAGTCTGGCGACAGCCATCCTTCCGGGGCGGAGGTGGCGCTGAATTCGCATGGCGCCACACCGGGCGTTGGGTCTGGCTCGTCTTCGCACGCACGGTCGAGGGGGGCTTCGTGGATGGTGAGGCAGCGCCAACTCGCGTCTGATGCCGCGAGCAGGTGCCCGCTCGCGGGGTCCGTGAACTGGGCGATGAAGCCGCCGTCGCCCATCTGCTGATTGCTCGCGCCGATGTATTCAAGACCGGTGTCATTCTCTTTGAAATCCTTGGCGACGAGATTGATCTCAAGCGGATAGTCGGCGTTGAACACGAACGACTCGGCGTTGAACGACCGCTCCGTGGTGACCGGGGTCGAGTCCTCGACAAGCAAGCGCTCGCCGAGATACAGGGCGAACCAGTTGTCGGCCCAGACCTCGCCGTGAATGGACACTCTTCCTGGCGAATCGATGGCGGTCGGCTCGATCGGCGCATCGCCGCAGCCGCCCACGGCCACGACGCCAAGGAGTGCAAACCTGTGCCGCAACGCCATGCGTGCCCTTCCGCCCAGTGGATGGATGGATCGTAGCGCAACGCGTCAGCCATCCATCCGGCCTGCGAGGCGGCGGTGTCAGTTCAGTTCTCTTGGCGGAGGCTCTCGATGCTTGCCGACGTGACCCAGCCGTCTGCGCCGTCTGCAAGGGCGATACGGCTCCAGCCTTCGCGGCGTTCGAGGATCGTCAGCTCGGTTCCGGCCGGCAAGGGCGTGGGCAGGAGTGCCGGCGCACCGCGGCTGTCGGCGGTGTGCAAGGTCGTCTCAACCGCGGTGACCACGGCCTGGCTCGCGGGATTCGGCGTCAGGAGTGCCAATGCCGTGACCACCGCGCACAACACCACACAGGCTGCCCCGCCGCCGCGCATGGCGCGTCGCCCCGAGCCGGGCCAAGGTGCCAGCAGCAAGATGCCGATGGCAAACAGCACGCCGCCCAGCAGGAGCTGCACTGACGGCGAGAGCAGGCCGCGCCAGAACAGCAGCGAGTCGATGGCGGTGGCGGTCTGGGGGCGCGGCAACCAGTCCGGCAACGAGGACCGCAGCGTGGCTAGGTTGCGGGTTGCGCGGTCGTGCCCCGGTGCGAGCAGGAGGGCGCGTCGGTAGGCCAGCACCGCCGTGCCTGTGTCGCCGGCGCCCATTGCGGCGTTGGCCCCAACAGCGTGGAGGTAGGGCGGGGGCGGGGGTGCGTTCGCCAAATTGCCAAAGTTACGGTTGGGCGCGGGGAAGCGTT
>VXPR01000083.1 GCA_009839405.1 Gammaproteobacteria bacterium | reverse complement strand
TCGCGCTGCCAGGTCGCTGGGCGGAAGGTGCTGGACGTGGGCTGCGGCGGCGGCCTCGTCACCGAGGCCTTGCATGATCTGGGCGCCTCCGTCACGGGCATCGACGCCGGCGAAAGGCCGCTCGCGGTGGCGCGCCTGCATGCCTTGGAGCGGGGCATCGACGACGAAATCACCTACACGGCCAGCACCCCGGAGTCCTTCCTCGCCGAGGGCCCTGGGCAGTTCGGTGTCGTCACCTGCCTCGAAATGCTGGAGCACGTGCCGGACCCGCCCTCCACCGTGCAGGCGCTGGCCGAGCTCGCCGAACCCGGTGGCGATGTCGTCCTCTCCACCATCAGCCGCACGCCCAAGGCATGGGCGTTTGCCATCGTCGGCGCCGAATACGTGCTGAACGTGCTGCCCAAGGGCACGCATTCCTACGAAAAGCTGATCCGCCCATCTGAACTCGCCCGCGCCTGCCGGGACGCTGGACTCGTCGTGGCCGACGTCGCCGGCTTGGAGTACAACCCGTTCACGCGCCGCTGCCGCATCACCCGCAATGTGGACGTGAACTACATCCTGCACGCCAAGAAGCCGCGTGCCGAAGCGCCGCCATGACGGCCTATTCGCCCCCGAGCGACCTCTTGGCCGAGCGTTGCGTTTTGGTCACAGGTGCTGGCGACGGCATCGGCCGGGCGGCAGCCCTTGCCTACGCTCGTCACGGCGCCAACGTGGTGCTGCTCGGCCGCACCCGCGCGAAGCTCGAAGCCGTGTTCGACCAGATCGTGAAGGAAACCGCAACCCGCCCCACCATCGTCCCGGCAGACCTGCAACACGTGGGCGAAGAATCCGCAAGCGCTCTCAGCGAAGGCATCGAGCGCGACTACGGACGCCTCGACGGCATCCTCCACAACGCCTCCCTGCTGGGCCCACGCAACCCCATCGAACACTACCCCGCAACCGACTGGCACGCCGTGATGCAGGTGAACGTCAACGCGGCGTTCCTGCTGACACGCGCCTTGCTGCCGCTGTTGAACCAATCCCACGACGCCTCCGTCATCCTGACCTCCTCCGGCGTCGGCCGTCGCGGCCGCGCCTACTGGGGGGCCTACGCCGTATCCAAGTTCGCCACCGAAGGCCTGATGGAAGTGCTGGCCGACGAATGCGCCCACGCCGGCCGGGTCCGCGTCAACTCCCTGAACCCCGGCGGCACCCGCACCACGATGCGCGCAGCGGCCTATCCGACCGAAGACCCGCAGGCTCTGCCAACCCCGGAGTCCCACATGCCGTTGTACCTGTATCTGATGGGCCCAGACTCCAAGGGAGTCACGGGCCAGCGCTTCGACGCTAAGGCATGGCAAGTCGTTACGCGCGCATGCCCATCAGCGTGACCGCACGGCCAGACATGTAGGGGTTTTCCTACGCTGTGTAGGACGGAATGTCTGTGTGTCGGGAGCCGTTGACGGCGCGGGCCAAGCGTTGACGGCACTTCGTAAATGCACAGACTTCACTGGATGCATTCAAGTTGGAGTCGGTCGCATGAAAGCCATCACGGTCCGCAACGTTCCTGCGGAGCTCGCCGAATCCTTGGAACGCGAAAGGCGGCGTCGCGGGGCGTCGCTCAATCACACGGTCCTTGCACTGCTTGCGGAAGCGCTGGCCATTTCCAAGCACGCGACGCGTACCAATGGGCTGCGACGCATGGCTGGCACTTGGACTGAGACCGAATACCGGGAGTTCGAGCAAGCTGTGGCCCCTTTCGACGAAGTCGACGATGCGATTTGGCGATGACCCGGGTTTGCCTCGACACATCTGCATCGGGTTGGTGCCCAAATACTCGTGCCGTAGTGACCTACACGTCGCGGACCCATGCACCGATCAGTGCTTGCGTGGGAGCTCAGGCGGAGGTTCCCTCGGGGGTCGCCACCTCGCCTTCCCCGCCGGCATCTTCTACTGGTCCCGCCGCAAGGCTCGACAGCGCGTTCATCACGTTTACCGGCAGCGGGAATACGATGGTTGAAGACTTCTCGCCGGCGATTTCCGTGAGGGTTTGCAGGTAGCGCAGTTGCATCGAGGCGGGTTGGTTCGCCAGGCGCTGGGCGGCTTCGACGAGTCTTTGGGCGGCCTCGTACTCGCCGTCGGCGTGGATGATCTTGGCGCGTCGTTCTCGTTCGGCTTCGGCCTGGCGGGCGATGGCGCGGATCATGCTCTCGTCGATGTCCACGTGCTTGATCTCGACGTTGGCGACTTTGATGCCCCATTGATCCGTCTGCTGATCGAGGATGTTCTGAATGTCCTCGTTCAGCTTCTCGCGTTCGGAGAGAAGCTGGTCGAGTTCGTGCTGGCCGAGCACCGAGCGCAGGGTGGTTTGCGCGAGCTGCCCTGTGGCTTCCATGTAGTCCTCGACGTTGAGAATGGCTCGCTCCGGCTCGAGCACGCGGAAGTAAAGCACCGCGTTCACCTTCACCGACACGTTGTCGCGGGAGATGAGGTCCTGTGAGGGCACGTCCATGACGATGGTGCGCAAGTCCACACGGATCATCTGCTGCAGGATCGGAATGATGATGATCAGCCCGGGCCCTTTCACGCGCTGGAAGCGGCCGAGCATGAACACCACGCCGCGCTCGTATTCGCGCAGAACCCGAAAGGCGCTCGCGAGCACGATGGCGAGAAGAACGACGACGACGATCACGAAGATTTCCATGCTGAACTCCTTCAACCATTCGAGGCCGCCGAACCACGGCAGCGCCACGCTGATGCCGGCGCCCGCAGCGGCGGCAAGGCCACCCAAGATGCCAGCCCGCCTCGCCTTTCCTTCGCGCCCTTGGCGGTGCGCCTCGGCATCGTTGTGCTCCGTCACGGACCTCACCTAGCGCGCCCGCGTTGCCGGCTCGGTGCGTTTTACCTGCACGATGACGCCGTCCACGGCCGAGATCTCCACATCCTCTCCTTGGTGGAACTCGCCTTCGCCGCGCGCATTCCACACCTCGCCGAAAGCATGTACGCGACCGCTGGTGGTGAAGTCCTCCATCACCTGCGCCCTGGCCCCCACCATGCTCTCGACGCCGGTGGTGACCCGCGCCCTTCGCATCCTGAGGGCCGCCCCCACGCCGAACACCACCACGCCCACCGACACCGCGGTGAAGGCGGCGATGATGGGGTAGGACACCTTGTAGCCCGGGAGGTCAGTGTCCATGAGGATGATCGAACCGATGACGAAGGCGATCACGCCGCCGGTGCCGACGATGCCGAAGCTCGGCGTGAACGCCTCCACCGCCAGCATGGCGACGCCCACGGCGATCAGGGCGAGCCCGGCATAGTTGATGGGCAGCATCTGCAAGGCGAAAGCGCCGAGCAGCAGGCAGATGACGCCGGTGACCGCGCCAACGCCGATGCCGGGGTTGTAGAACTCGAGGATCAGGGCGTAGATGCCGATCATGAGCAGGATGTAGGCCACGTTCGGGTCGGTGATGATGCCGAGCAGTTCGTAGCGCCAGTCGGGCTCGATCGTCTGCACTTCGGCATTGGCGGTGTCGAGC
>VXPR01000161.1:3225-3520 GCA_009839405.1 Gammaproteobacteria bacterium | reverse complement strand
GAAGTGAATTGCGGGCCACGCAGCGGCTGGAAGCCCGATCCACGGCGCATCCGCTACCCGGGCCGTGTCGTACACGCCGAACGCGGCGGCGACCAGCGATCCGGCGACGATGCCGATCACAGGAGCCCACAGACCAATGGATCCGCGTGCCTTCAGCATGATTCCGGCGACGGTTGCCAGGGTGACGAGCGCGCACAGGGGGCCGACGACCGGCGAAGTTCCGGGCGGCACGTTGTTCATCTGCTCGAAGAGCACTGGCGTCACGGTGACGGGCACAAGCATGACGATCGTGCCC
>VXPR01000161.1:0-3215 GCA_009839405.1 Gammaproteobacteria bacterium | reverse complement strand
CCCCCCAAACCCCCAACTCACCCCCCCTGCAGCCGCGGCGGCGCCCCACAGGCCACCAGCGAAGCAAACACCGCCCACAGCACGACCTCTTCAGGCTGACTGGCACTGCGGAACACGACCGTGGGTATCAGCACCGCGCCGGGCAGCACCATGCCGGCGAGTTGCAGACCGAGCCCGGTAGCGAGTGGCCACGGGACGCGCGCGTCCGGACCGGTCTCCCCGTCCGTCCCGTCGGAGGGTTCTTCCGGCAAGTCAGGCATCGGCTTCGAGCTTCACGCATTCCCCCGGCCCGGAGCGGACTGCGAGAGTAGCAGAATGGAGCCGAGCTCTAGCCCGAGACCACATGCGTGGCCATTCGAGGGAGGGTGTCTCGCCTTCCTTCTACGTTCGTGCCAGGTCCGACACGGCGCCCTGGGCTAGGTGCCGAGCACCGGTCGGGCGGCGTTGCGGGCGGCTTCGAAGCGGGCCCCGCCCTGTCCGGCAACGATGGCGAATGGCAGTCCGAGTTCCGTGAGGGCTGCCTGGTACACGTCGAACAGGCGCTCCCGGTCGTGTTCAGACTCGCGCAGCGGATCGGCCTGCCAAGGCAAGTCCGGGGCGCAAAGGAGATACAGCCGCTTTGGCTGGCGGGCGATAGCGTGGTGCAGCCATGCGGGAGATTCCCCGAAGCGTTCGCTCCACCAAACCAAGATGACGATCAAGTCCGTGTCAATCACGCCGCCGCGCTCGGCGGAACGCACGAAGGTCGCCTCCCGACGCATGTGCTCGCGGGCGATGGCGGCGAGATCCTCTTCGTCGTACGACGCATCGCCCGTGCGTTCGAGACGCTCCTCCAAGTACTCGCGGGCGTACTCCGGCAGGCAAGGCACAGCGAACGCCGCCGCGAGTTCCAGGGCAAGGGTGGTCTTGCCGGTGGACTCGGGCCCCACCGCCGCCACCAAGTGTCCGAGCGCCGTTTCCACTGCCACCCCTTAGCACAAAGCAAGCGGCGGTAGAATCGCCCCATGGCTACGCTCATTGCAATCGTCGAGGACGATCCGGACCAGCGTGCGAACTACGCCGATGCCATCGTCAAGAAGGGCTACGAAACCGCCACCTACGCGAGCCGAGCCGAAGCGCTCGCCGGGTTTGAAGAACGCATCCCCGACCTCGCCGTGCTCGACATCATCCTGGGGCCCGAGGTGGACGCCGGCTTCCAGCTCTGCCGCGAACTGCTCGCACGCAAACCCACCCTGCCCGTGATCTTCCTCACCGAACGCATCAACGAGATCGACAAGATCTCTGGGTTGCGGCTCGGTGCGTGGGACTATCTGCCGAAGCCCATCTCTCTCGACTATCTGGCCGAGCGCATCGCCTCCCTCATCCGCATCAACGACGTGCGCACCAGCGGCGAGGACAGCGTCAGCCCCACCGCCCGGCGCATTGGTGGCCTCGTGCTCGACCAGGACGCGCTGCTCGTGTCTTGGAAGGGCCGCCGCGTCGACCTCTCAGCCACCGAGTTCCGCATGTTGGCGAAACTCGTGCGGAATCCCGGCCACGCGGTCAGCTACGAGACGCTCATGCAATCCACCATGCAATCGTTGGTGACGCACAACACCATCAACACCCACATGCGCAACATCCGCAAGAAGTTCGAGCGCGAAGACGACGAATTCGCCGGCATCAAAAGCGAATACGGCTTCGGCTATCGCTGGACCGTCGGCGACTGATGCGGCCGCGCAAGGCATGGGCGCTTGAGAGTCGGGTCGACAATCCACGGTCCGCGGCTCGTCGCCAAGCTGATGGCGCTGAGCGTGGCGCTGTTGGTGGTGCCGTGGCTTTCCTGGCTTTTGCTCGTGGAGATGGAACGGGCCTTGGAGGCCATGCAGTTTCGCCAGCAACTCTTGGTGGCGAAAGGCATCTCCACCTTCCTCAACGGCCGCGAGGACCTCTTCGCCGATCTGCCGATCGACCCGGAGGATTACGAGGCGCTCTACGCCCGGCCCATCACCGGGTCCGCTCGGCTCGACGGCGCCATCGAAGATTGGAACGATGTGGATTCCCACGTTGCCAACTCGTTCGGCGCGCGCGCCGGCACCGCCGACGGCAGCTTCGACCTCTCGCTCGGCGACCGCGACGGCTGGCTCTATGCCTTTGTGAAGGTGCGCGACGACGTGAGGGTGTATCGCAACCCCGAATCCCTGCGCCTTGATGGCGCCGACCATGTTCGCGTGGACTTCATCCGCGCCGACGGCGAGGACGGCCGCATCGCCATCACCGCCTCCCAGGCTGGCGTTACCACCGCGTACCGCATGGATGCCGAGTGGCGCCTAGCCGAGACCGGTGCGCCGGAGCGCAGCGTGCAGGGACATCTTGTGGAAACCGACGAAGGCTATGCGCTCGAGTTCCGGCTGCCGCTCGACATGCTCGGCTCGCGCCGCGTCTTCGGCCTTTCCTTCGTGGACGTGGACGACCCGCAAACCCGCGCGACGAGGGCCGTGACGCGCACCCTTCCCACCGCCGGCGAAGAGAGCTTTGGCCTGGTCGTCTATCGCTCACCGGAGGTGCTCAAGATCATCGAGGGCCTAGGCTACGCCGGCTATCGCATCATGGTGATCGACACGGAAAGCCGCCGGCGGGCGGAAACCGGCGGCCTGGACCTCGGCCCGCGCCCGCCCGCGGAAGCCAACTGGGCGGCGATACCGCGCGGGGCGTTCCTGAAGACACGGCAATGGCTCGAGGCCCTCACCGCAGCCGATGCCGACGTCGCACAAGACGGCGAGGGCGCGGCGGAAGTGATCGCCTCGGCGCTCGCCGGCGACCCGCTGGCCTTGCGTCGCCACGCCGGCGAGAAGGAAGTCATCATGGCCGGCCACCCCATCGTCGGCGCCGGGGGCGCGGTCATTGGTCTGGTGGCGGTGGAACAGACCATCGAGGACATCGAGACGTTCCAGTACGCGGCCATCGACAGCATCGTCTGGGTGTCCGTGGCCAGCCTCATCGCCTTCGTGCTCGCGCTGATCGCCTTTTCCGGGCGTCTGACCTGGCGCATCCGCAACCTGCGCCGCGAAGCCGCCGCCGCCATCGACGAATACGGTCGCCTGCGCAGCGCCGCGCTCTCGCGCGAAATCCACTCAGGCGACGAAATCGGCGACCTGGCGCGCAGCGTCTCCAACATGCTCACCCGGCTGCGCCAGCACAATCACTTCATCGAGAACATGCCCCGCACCCTGCGC
>VXPR01000330.1 GCA_009839405.1 Gammaproteobacteria bacterium | reverse complement strand
CCCCGCCCGGCGCTGGGCTCGGCCACGAGGCCCGCCGGTGCGCTCGCCACGGCGCCGGGCACCGCCGAGCGGCGCGGGGCAATGCCGTTGGCCACGGCATTGGCCGCGCGAACCTCGAAGACGTACTCGACGCCGTTGGTCAGGCCCGTAACGGTCACTTCCGACGCCGGACCGATCGCCGTCCAGGCGGCGAAGCTCGCCTCGTCCGCGCGCCGGACGCGGTATTCGTAACCACTCACCGCGACACCGCCGTCGGACGCCGGCGAGCGCCAGCGCAGCGTCACGGCACCATCGCCCCGCACCGACGTCACTTCGCGGGGTGCCGATGGCGCCCCTGCCGGCGTCGCCGCCGCCATCGCCGGAGCACCAGCTCCCGAGGCGTTCACTGCGCGCACCGCAAACACGTGCTCTAACCCGTTGGCGAGACCGCCGACCGTGACGGTTTCGTTGTCGGTCGCGGCCTGCCAGCTCGCGTATTCGTCGCCGACGGCGCGCCAGCGGTATTCGTAGCGCAGCACGGCCGTGCCGCCGTCTCGGGCCGGGGGCTGCCAGCGCAGCACGACCTCGCCGTCCCCCGCCTCGGCGCGAAGGGTGGGTACATCGGGGACGCCCGACGGCGTCGCCTCAACCGCGTCAGGCGTTCCAGGCCCCTCCGGCCCGACCGGCCGCAACTCGAAGCGGTAGGCGGTGCCGTTGACCAATCCCGCCACGGTGAGTATCAGTTCGTTGCCGACCCGGCGCAGGCGATCGGTCGCATCCACCCAGCCCGTGCAGTCGGCGGTCTCTGGGGTGCAGCGGAACTCGTAGCGCACGAGGCCGCTCTGGGACGACACCAGCCAGCGCAGCTCCACCTGGCCGTCCCCGGCCACGGCGGTCACCGCCGCCTCGGCGACGGCACCGGGCGTTGTCGTCAGCGCTGCCGTCCCGCCGGCGCCGACGGCGTTGAACGCCCGCACCTCAACCTCGTAGCCGATGTCGTCGCGCAGGCCCGTCAGCAGCATGGTGAACCGGTCGCCCGACTCGATCAGGCGGTCGTCCACCGGCGCCCAGTCGCCGAATTCGCCGCCGACGGCACGCATCCGATACTCGTGGCCGCGAATCGGCGAGCCGCCGTCCGCCGCCGGCCGCCAGACGACGGTGAGCTGGCCCTCCCCCGCGCTGTGGCGCAGGTCCAGCGGTGCATCCGGTACCGTGGCGGGCGTCACCCAGACCGAGGTGACCGGTCCCGGCAGGCCGGCCTTGTCCGCGCGCACCTCGATCTGCACGCGGGTGCCGTTGACGAGCGGCGCCACGGTCCACTCCACCACCGCGCCGCAAAGCGCTGTCCGGTTTGGCGCATCGGCCGGCGCCGCGCAGGCCTCGATCCAGTCGCCGAACTCGCCGCCGACGCGACGCCAGCGGTACTCGTAACCGGTCACGGGCAAGCCATCGCCCGTCGGCGCCACGCCCCAGCGCAGCCTGACGAAACCGTTGCCGGCCACGGCGACGAGCTGCTGCGGCGCGCCCGGCGCGCCGGCGGCAACCACCGGCGTCGCCTCGATACGCGAGGGCTCGCTCAGCCCCAGCCCCAGCACCGAGCGCACCTCAAACACGTAGGCCAAGCCGTTGGTGAGCCCTGTGAGCACCACACGGTAGAGGCCGCCGAGGTCCGTCGCCAAGGGCTGGATGTCCTCGGTACACGGTGTCCAGACGGTCCCCTCCGCGGGGCGGTAACGGCACTCGTAGACCTGCAGCGGTTTGCCGTCGCTGTCGAGCGCCTGCTGCCACTGCAGCGTAACCGACGCATCGCCCGCCTCGACCGAGATGTCCGCAGGCACCCCGGGCACAGGGCCGGCGAACGGGGTTGCCGTCTGCTCTCCCGCCGCACCCCCACCGAGGGCGTTGACCCCGCGGACCTCGAATTCGTGCTCCACACCGTTGGTCAGGCCCGCCACGACGACGCGATTCGCGAGGCCAGCGTCCTGCCAGTCCGACCAGAGGACGTCGTCGCGTGCGGATGCAGTTCGAAAGCGGTATTCGTAGCGAAAGGCCGTCCCGCCAGTCTGGTCGGAAAGCGTCCACGACAGCGTAACCTCGCCGTCTCTCGCTTCAGCGGTCAGGGTTGGCGCCCCGAGCGTCTCCCCCGGCGTGATCACCACCGTGCGCACCGGGCCCGTGCCGCCTAGCTCGGTCACCACGCGCACTAGGAAGAGGTACTCTCTGCCCGGCTCAAGGTCGCAGGCGGTGACCATCGGCCACGGATCCGTGGACCTACGGTCAACGGTGGCGCCGCCGCAGTCCTGCACCGTGGTCGGAGCATCGGCCGGCAGCGCCTCCCAGCGGTCGCCGCCCTGACTCCACTCGTAGCGCACCAGCCCTTCCGTGACCGACGACCGCCACGTCAGCACCACGTCGCAGACCACTTCGCCGGCAACGCCATCGCAACCCTCGACCGAGGCCTCAAGTTCCCTGGCCACGCCGCGAAGGGCCGTCCCAGCTTGCGGCGACCCGGTCGCCGTCGCCGCGTCGCCGAAGCCGGCCGGGTTGAACCCCCGCACCTCGAACTCATACTCAAGATCGTTCGTCAGGTCAGGTATCGTGAAACTGAGATCCGTGCCAGCGGAGTACCACCCGTTCCATCGCGCCTCTTTCCCGCCGGCCTCGGCCTTAACGCGGTAGCGGAATTGCCAGCCGGTCGCCGCGCCGCCACCGTCGGAGGGCTCCCAGCTCAGTTCGACCTCGCCGTCGAGCGACTCGACGGTCACATCCTCGGGCGCGGCGGGAACTGCGACTCTCGTTGTCACGGTCCCACCCGCCCAGCCGCCAGCCCCCTTCACGTTGACTGCGCGGAACAGCAGCCTGTAGGTGGTCCCGGGTTCGAGGTTTTCCAAGTCCACCTCGTACTCGCATGGGATTCCTGCGCCGGCGACGCAGACGGCAATCCATCGGGGGTCGTCGTCCGCGGGCAGGGCATCGGGTTCATTGGGGAAATCCGGGAACTCGGCAGCGAAGTCTTCCTCCAGCATGAGGACGTACTCATACCGGTCGATGGGGAAGCCGCCGCCGACGGGCTCCAGCCAGTGTAGTGTCAGCCCGGTGCCCGCTGCGGCATGCTCGACCCGCAGCGTCGGCGGGAACGGGGGTCTGCCCACCGACCAGCAGGCAGCGGAGACGGGGCCATCGCCGAGGCGCGACACCGCGCGCGCCTCGAACTTGTAGAGTCGCCCGTTCGACAGCGATTCGACCTCGGCGCCGAGCGTGCGCGCCGTGCTTGTCCAACTGCGGCCTGCACTGAACGTGTGCGCGTCGCAGTCGTCCCCATCCACGTCGTCGAAGCGGTACTCAAAACGCGTGATGCCCAGCCCGCCGTCTCGCTCCACGTTCCAACTAATCACTGCGCTGCTGCCGCTGCGGTCGACGGGATCGTTCACAACCAGGTCACCGAGCCTAGGCAAGACCGCGGGAGTGATGTCGATGTGCGTCTCAGCCCCCTCAAAGGAAACGTCGTTCCCCGAATTGATCGCACGTACGCTGAAACGTTAGTCTTGGCCAG
>VXPR01000447.1 GCA_009839405.1 Gammaproteobacteria bacterium | reverse complement strand
CCCCCCCCCCCTTTTTTTTTTTTTAACCCTCACCCCGCAACCCCCTATTCGTCTACGTCTGGTGGGCTCGGTGTTGTGTATACGCCCCCGCGGCGGCGCGGCGCCGGCTGGTCTCGGGTTCGGCATTCCGCTTGCCAGCTCTGGATCAGGCCCGGCCCTCGCGGCGTGGGCGACGGGCAGTCTCGTGCAACTGGACGGCGAACGGGGGGCGGGCACCTACGACGGGACGTTGAAGGCGGGCCACCTCGGTGTGGACGCCAAGGGCGACGGCTGGCTGGCGGGCCTGTCGGTGTCGCGCAGCGCAGCGGAGCTGGACTACCACTTCGACGGCGGTGTCGAGGGGCGAGGCGTCCTCGAGACCACCCTGACCGGCGTGCACCCGTATGCCCTGGTCGGACTCGGTGCGACGGAGTTGTGGCTGGTCGGCGGTCTTGCCGGCGGCGAGGCCCGGCTGACCCGGGAGCACACCGGTGGGGGCTGGCAGAGGGCTGACCTGTCGATGGCGATGGTTGCCGCCGGCATGAAGCGGCCACTCACCCTGGACGTCGCCGGTGCCGGCATCGCGCTCAAGGGCGACGCCGGGTTGCTCCGGCTCGAGACCGACGGCGGCGCTGCGCCGCTGACCGGCCTTGCCGTCGACGTTTCGCGGCTGCGGGTTGGGCTGGAGGCGGCCTGGCAGGCGCGCGGGGCGCTGGTGCCGTTTGCGGAGATTGGCGGCCGCCTCGATGGCGGCGACGGCGAGACCGGTGCCGGCCTCGAGGTCGCTGGCGGCGTCCGCATCGACAATGCCGTATCCGGGCTGGGCCTGGAAGCGAAGGGCCGCGTGCTCGCGCTGCACTCGGCTGAGGAACGCCGCGAGCGCGGCGTCAGCGTGACGGCGAGCTACGCGCCGGGCACGGCGGGGCGCGGAGTGTCGTTTCGCGTCTCGCCCCGCTGGGGCCATTCGGCGGACGCCACGGATCGGCTGTGGTCGGACGCGCGCGCCGCAAGGCACTCGGGTGCCGGTGGCCGGCACACGGACGCCTACGCGGATTGGGGCATGGACGCCGTGCTCGGCTACGGCTTCAACGTGCCGTCCCTGCGCGGCCTCATCGTGCCTTTCAGCCGCCTGGACTTGGCCGGTGACGCCGGTCGCCGCCTGCGCGCCGGCGTCCGCTACGCCCGCGCCGACGGAGCGCGGCGCATGGCCCGACTTGAGCTCAGCGCCGAGCGTGCCGGCGGCATCCACGAAGGCAGCCGGCGGCACACGCGCCTGCTCTTCAGCGCCCAGGCGCGCTTTTAGGATTCCTTGAGTGGGGCTCACTCATGTTCGCGGTTACGTTGCGTTTCCGAGGGCTTCGTAGGGGCGGGGCTTGCCCGTCCGGTGCCGAGACCATCGCAGCGTCGCGCCCGACAGGGAGCGCCGGGACGGGAGGGCAAGCGAACCGAGTGCGCCTGTCGCGCATGCACGACACGGTGCGGCTCGCCCTCCCGGGCACCAACGCCGCGCCGAGGGGCCGGGCCGCTGCCACGTGTGGTTGACCGTTGCCGCCTATGCCGCCGTGGCGGCGCTGACGCTCGGCGGCATCCCGACGCGGGGCGTCGTCGTCCTCGGAGCGTGGCTCAACCCCCGCCTGGTGTCCAGGCTTGGCGAGATGGCGGGGCGGACCCTGGCGCCGGTGGTGGCCGGCCTAGCCGTCTGGATCGCCATCGCCGGCGCCTGGCGGGGCATCGAGGGAGGGCAGATGCCACTGACCATCCTCGTCGCCGCGTACCTCTGGGTCGGATGGTCCGCGTACCGCCAGCGGGTGGTTCTTGGGGGCATGGTGATCGCCGCCGGCGAGCAGGCCGCAATCGTGCTGGTCGCGCTCGGCGGAGCGGCGCTGTCCTTGGGCGTTCGCTGGTACTAGGAGGCGGCGCCGCCGCCCTTGGAGGAAGGCATCGGTGCCTTCCCTGCGTGCCGCCAGGCACGCCTATCGGCGTGCAGGGAATGCACCGATGCCCTCCCTCCAAGGCCCCGTCCCTGCCGTTGAACCGCGGGCGGGTTGTGCGTAGGCTGACGCCGCGCAATTCAGTGGGGCGGGCCCATGGACGAGACGTTGATCTGGCGACAATGCACCGATGCGAGCGAGCGGCCCATGTGGTGCCTGCTCGAGAGGATCGAGACCTCGTCGATCACCTGCACCCAAGGGGTCTATGTCATTTGGCACGGCGGCGACGAACCGGAGACGGTGCGGGTGGGCCAGGCCTTTTTCCAGCCCCTGGCCGAGACTCTCGAAGCCTTGCGCGGCGACGAGGAGGTGCTTGCCTTCCGCGCCAACGGGCTCTTCGTGACGTGGGCGGAAGTGGCCGACGCGCACAAGCTCGATGGCGTCGAGCGCTATCTGGGCGACCGCCTCGAACCGCTGCTGGGCCGTCGCCTTGCGGCGGACCCCATCGAAGTCAACCTGCCGTGGGGCGACGAATAAGGCGGTGCATGCGGCCCGCGCCGTTTGGCCGCCGCCGGCGACCGCCACGCGGTGGACGCAGGTAGCGCCGGACGGCGGCGTTGTGCTCCGCTAGGGTGTCGGAGAACTGGCTGGTGCCGTCGCCACGGCCGATGAAATAGAGCGATGTGCCGGAACTCGGATGCAGCGCCGCGGTGATCGCGTCGTGGCCGACCAGGGCGATCGGCGTCGGCGGCAACCCGCCCCGCGTGTAGGTGTTGTAGGGAGTGTCGGTGGCGAGGTGGGCGCGCGTGATGGGGCCAGCCGGGGAGCCGAGGCCGTAGGTCACCGTCGGGTCCGCCTGCAGTCTCATGCCGCGCCGCAGTCGCCTGGTGAACACGGCGGCGATGCGCGGCCGGTCTTCGGCCAGCGCCGTCTCCTTCTCGACGATCGAGGCGACGATCAGGGCATCGTAGGGGGTCAGGTACGGGAGCCCTGGCGCGCGCCGCCGCCACGCGTCCTCAAGCGTCGCCCGCAGGCGCCCGTGTGCCTCGCGCAGGATCTCCGAAGCCCGGCCCGCACGGTAGGTTCCGGGAAGGAAGAGCCCCTCGGCGTGCTGGCGCCCGAGCCCGAGATGCGCCATGACCGTGGTGGCGTCCGCGCCCGGCAGATCGAACGTCACGGCGGCATCGGCCTTGAGGCGCCGCAGCACGTTGGCTGCAGTGGTTCCGCGCGCGATTCGAAACAACGCGGCGCCGACCGTGGGCTCCTCGGACGCCGGCGAGGCGCGCCCTGCCGCTGCCGGTGCCCGGCGGTGCTGCGGCAGCCGGCCGTATCGGTGCGGGGCGTCGAGCGGTCGCAGGCGACGCTCGTCCGCGCCCGGACCATCCAGAACCGCGGGCGTACGCACGAGGTACGTGACCAGGCCGGCGAGGACCATCGCGAGCACAGCGGCGGCGCATGGGAGCGCCATGAGCGTCAAGCGATTGAGCACGGGCCGGCGTCTGTCCTCCCGCATGCGCGGAGGTTGCGACGGTTGCGACTGTCGTTGAACAGCCGGCGGAAGTCAAAGGCTTGTCCAGGACGAGCCCGCGACCACAGCGGCCCGGGGGGCGAGGGCGTCTCGCCCTCGCACGCGCCG
>VXPR01000088.1 GCA_009839405.1 Gammaproteobacteria bacterium | reverse complement strand
TTATTCATGAATGCGCGTAGCGAGGGCGACGAGACGCCGCTGTGGCTGGGCGCACTTTCGCCCCCAGCGCCGCCCTTGTCAGTCCGGTGGGAGGATCCCCGCGGCGCGGGCCGAACGTACTGCCTCCAGGCGAGTTTGGACCGCAAGCTTGCGGAAGACGTTGCCGATGTGGTAGCGGACGCCGTGGCGGCTTATGCCCAGCGCCTGCGCGATGTCCCTGTCCCGATGGGTGGGCAGCAGGGCGAGTACCTGCATCTCGCGCTCGCTCAGCAGGCCGGTTGCATTCGATGCCGCACCGACGGCGGCCAGCAGTGACTCGGCCGTGCTCTGGTGAGGGGAATCGGGGCACGTGCTGAGGAAGCACTCCAGCGTCGCCTTCGCGGCTGTCGACTCGCACACGAGGGCGCGGCAGTAGTCGGTTTCGGCAAACATGTCGAGGAAGGCGACGAGGTGCTCGACGGCGGCCTGCTGCCGCCCCGCCACGTGCTCGCACTTGAGGCCGAGCACCCGCATGCGCATCGCCGTTCGCCGCAGGCCCCTTTCGCCTGCCACCTGCAGCATGGCAAGGCCCAGCTGGCGGGCCGCGTCGAACTCGCCGCGGGCCGTGAGCAGGGACACGCGCGCTGCCGTTACCGACTCGGCCTCGCGCCAGCTCTGACCGGTCAGGTCCACGCAGCCGGCATCCGTTTCCGGCAAGCCGCCGTGGGTCCAGGCCTCCTGCGCCTCGTCGAGCCGTCCTGTGCGAGCGAGCAGGGACACGCGCAATGCCGCCAGATGACGAACAAGCGCCGGCAGCCCATCGCGCAGCGCGAGTTCGTAGCGGTCCTCGAGCAACGACAGTGCGTCCGTCTCCCCGCGCCTGTCAAGCGTTCGTTCGACGGCAATGTCGGCAATCGCGAAGTGCACGGCCAGTTGCGTACCCTGGCGCACGTGCTCGGGCGCAGACGCCGCGGTGCCTGCACTGATCCGGTTTCGCTCAAGGTCCAGTTCGCGGATCAGGAGGTCGATCGTCGACGGGATCAGGGGATTCATGAGGATCGTCGCCCGCGCCTGGCGCCCGCCTCTGCGGTACAGCGCATAGGCATCGCGGACCCGTCCCTGGGCCATGGCGGTCAGCCCCATCTGCACGTCCAGCGTCAGCGCCGCGATCGGGTTGGTGCCGGCGATCTGCCGCACACGGCCGCCGTGAACCGCTGCTTCCTCGAACGACGCATGCAGTCCGTGGAAGTGACACAGGATCTGTTCCAGTACATACAGCAGCAGCGGATTGGACTCCGTCCTGTCGCACAGTTGCCGTGCGCGGTCGAGCACCGCCGCTTGGCTGTCCGTCATGTTGGACTGGCCGCCGTAGTTGGCGACCACCGCGCCCGCCATGACGAGGTCGGCGAAGAAAGCCTCATCGTCGGACGACCCCGGCTCGATCGGCTCGTTGAGCAGCCGGCGCGCTTCCGGCAGCCGGCCTTGCGCAGCGAGCGCCAGACAGCGCACCGGGACCAGACGAGGGTGCCGGGCCACCACGCCGTCGCCAAGCAGCCGGTCCGCGGCGACGAGCACGTCTGGACTCTCGTGAAGCCACAGCCAGACCCCGCCCGCATCCAGCAGGATCGTCACCAACAACCGCTCGTCGGCCGCCTGCAACGCGTGCCGCATCGCCAACACTGTCTGACTCCTGCGTGCCAGGGCGCGGGCGATCTCGGCATGGACATGACGATATCGCTCGGGCGTCTCCCGGCGGCGCCTGGCGGCGCAGTGGTCGCGGATCAGTGGGTGCAGTTGCAGAACCGGCGCCTCGGCACCGGTGGTTGCCGGCTTCAGGAGACCGTCCAGACCGCGCATGGCTTCGAGGCGGGCCCATGACCCCGTGGTCCCGAGCACCTCGTCGATCAGCTCGGCGTCGATCCACTCGAACAGCCCCACGTCCGAGAGAAACTCCCGCTCGTCGTCGGTGAAGCTGTACCAGAACCGGGTGTCCACCCAGTTCTCGACTACGTCGCGCACCACTCGCTCGCTGGCGAGCCCGCCGACCGGTTCGTTCTGGCGGATCCGGAGGGCGATGGGCCAGCCACCCGACATCGACGCTACCTCCTCCAGCTTGTCCCCCGAGAGCCGGTGGTTGAAGAAACCGGCGATGTCCTCGCGGCTGAAGCGCAGGTCGTCCGACGTGAGGATCGCGCCATCGCCGCCGAGAACCGGGGCGGCAATGTCCAGTCCGTCGGGAAGCTCGCGGCCGGCGATCGCGATGTGCAGGTTCGGCGGGGCGGCGTGCACGAGGTAGCTGACAAGCTCCGCCAGCGGCGTGTTTAGCTGTTCCGCCTCGTCGAGTGCCAGCACCACGGGGTCGCCGGACGCCTCCACCAGGCGCAGAAGCAGGGCGGTGCGTGGGTAGGCATGGTTGGTGTCGGCATCGCCGGCGCGGATCGCTTCTTCGACGTCCAGACCCGCAACCTGCAGGGCATGGGCGAGGTAGATGTCCGCGACCCCCGGCTCGTCGCCGCCATCGAGCGTCAGCCAGGCGACGCGTACGCCATCGTCGAGCAACGGCCGGCAGCACTCCGCCAGGAGCGACGTCTTGCCGAAGCCGCCGGGCGCAACCAGCAGCGTCAGGCGTTGTGCCGTCGGGCGGCATCGTTCCGCCAGGCCCGAGCGTTCGTAGAACCCGGACAGGCGCGCAGGAACGGCGATGCGGTGCCGCAGCAGCCACAGGGGCGCTTGTGCCAATGTCGCGTCGGTCAACGGTGCGCCACCACGAACGTCCCCCGCCATCCCGCCAGGCAGTCGCGCCTGACGCCGACCAAGCTGCCGCTCACCCCAGTCGAATCCACCACGTCCCCCTGCCAAATGCCTCCACTCGCTGGCAATGCGGCGCCAGCGTGCCATTGGCGCCCGACCCCAGGGAGGTCGCGTCCGCCACACCAGCAAGACTAACATCACAGCTAGTGCCGTTGTCTAGCGCTGTTTGTGGACCCTGTTGGGGCGGTACCCCACGCGAATCGAGCGAGATGGCCTGGTTCGGGACCGCCCGACGACGCCCGATGCGCGCCACCGTAGGATGATGTCGCAGGCCCTGCCCGGCATTCGCACTGCCGCTCGCAAGTGGTAGGCTGGTGTCGGTCGATCGGCGCCGGTCGGCGGCTCATCTGGCCCGCCTCCCGGACCCCGGCGACCGCGGACATCGGGCTGCGCAACGATACGCCCGACGGTCGGATGAAGAGCGTGGGAGAGAGTCCGTGCGAGTCGTCGCCCTTGGGATGCATCGGCCGGGTACCTCGGCATTCGCCCCAGTGCCTGCCCTGATGGCCTGCCACTTCGCCGCGGACGACGATGGCCCGGGGGCGAACGCCGCAAACCGCAAGGGGTTCCGGGAACGCCGCGAGGCGCGCCGGAGCAACGACTCGTGCCCGCCAGTCCGCCGCATCCGGCAGTGCCCGGCGAAGGCCGGGCGTCGTGCGCGCACGACACACGCAGCAATCGCCGGCTAGCAGTTCGCGCAGCGAACTGCCAACGCGCCCGTCAGGGCGCGCTAACGCCGCCAAACCCCTCGCTGCGCTCGGCGTC
>VXPR01000145.1 GCA_009839405.1 Gammaproteobacteria bacterium | reverse complement strand
TATCTTGGGCTCGGAGATGTTTATTTGAGACAGCATCTTCATCGGCGCCACCCCCGATCGAAAGTTCCGCGCCCACGACACCCGCGACGGCAGCATCCTCTGGGAAACCGAACTAACCGCCGCCGCCTTCTCCACCCCTGCCGTGTACAGCGTTGCTGGTAA
Organism: Gammaproteobacteria bacterium; assembly: GCA_009839405.1. GTDB lineage: Bacteria > Pseudomonadota > Gammaproteobacteria > Pseudomonadales > Azotimanducaceae > VXYL01. The sequence continues at coordinate 3,400 of VXPR01000145.1, read as the reverse complement.
GCAATACGTCGCCATAGCCGCCGGCGGCGGCCGCATGGGCCCACCCTCCGGCTCCGAGTACTTCGTCTTCAGCCTGCCCTAACGGCCGGCCGGAAATCCGCCGCCCAGTGGCGAAGTGCGGCGGCTGGCATCCGTAGCCATGAGCGAACTACCAAGGCGTCCTTCAGGGCGCGCTGGCCCCCGGGAGCCGTCGCCTCGCCCTTGACTATTAACGTCCTGAACGTTAAATACTCTAACGCTGTGGACGTTAACGCACGAAACGACTGCCTCGCTCGCGGCGAAATCGACCGGGACGAGTTGTGGCCTCGGATCGTCGAGTTCGAGGCCCGGCCCTGCACCTTTCGGTTCTCCTTCGGGCTCGACGAGTTGCCGGAGGATCCGGGAGTGATCCTCATCCGTGGTCCACGGCAGTACGGCAAGAGCACGTGGCTCGAACTGGCGCTCCGGGAGACGATCGAGGCTTACGGGCCCGGGTCAGCGTACATCCTCAACGGCGACGAGTTGACGGATGCCGATGACTTGGAAGGAAACATCGTGGACTTGATTCCGATGTTCGCATCCGGTGCGCCCGTGCGACGACTCTTCATCGACGAAATCACCGCGCTGCCGCAGTGGGAGGTGGCCGTCAAACGGCTGGCCGACCGCGGCGTCCTGCGCGACGTGCTCTTGGTCACTACCGGGTCCCGCGCCACCGACATTCGTCGCGGCTCAGAACGATTGCCCGGCCGCAAAGGCAAGCTCGCCCGGACGGACTACCTCTTCTGCGGGGTGGCCTACAAGGACTTCTACACGCAGTTCCACAGGGAATTGGGCGAGGATACCTGGATCGCCTACCTCCTTTCTGGCGGCTCCCCTGTCGCCGCCAGCGAGATATGGCAATTCGAGCGCATCCCGGCCTACTTCTTCGAGATGATCCGCGACTGGGTGATCGGCGAGATGGCAAGGAGCGGACGATCGCGCCAGTTCCTGATCGCGCTGATGCGAACGCTGTTCGTACAGGGAGGCTCGCGGACGGGATATCTCAAGCTCGCACGCGAGTCGGGGCTCGCCAACAATACGGTCGCCTCAGGCTACATCGAGCAGCTTTCCGACGCCTTGGCAGTGCTTCCCTCATACCAGTGGGACCACAACAAGGACATGCCCCAGCAGCGCAAACCCGCCAAGTTCCATTTCGTCAATCTATCAGTGGCGCTCGCCTTCGCGCCGAATCGCATCGCATCCGTCCACGAGTTCAAGCAACTCCCCCCAGCCGAAAAGGGCCGCTGGGTGGAATGGCTGGTCGCCCAAGAGCTGTTCCGTCGCCAAGCCATCGCCGGAATCGACGATCCCGAGACGATCTGGTACTGGGCGTCGAAGGAACACGAGATCGACTTCGTGGACCATGCGCGCAGACTCTACGAAGTAAAGGTCGGAGGAACCGGTCCACGCGATTTTGCCTGGTTTCCGCGGACGTTCCCGGACCGCGAGCTGGTGGTGATCGGCGGCAACGAGTTCGAGACGCAGCAGGTCAAGGGCCTCACCGTCGAACAGTTCCTGCTCGCCGACGGCCTGCCACACCCGTATCCCGGCGAAGTGGACACATCCTAGTAGTAAACCGATGGGCTGCCGCCGCCGTCGGCGGCAATGAGCTCGCCGTTGATGGCCCAGGACTTGTCGGAACAGAGGAAGGCGGCGATGTGGCCGATTTCCGAGGCGTCCACCATGCGGCGGATGGAGTTGGCGCGGGGGTTGTCGTCGGCGTAGTCGCGGGCTTCCACTTCCTTGGGGGTCAATCCCGCGCGTTCAGCACGGGCCGCCATCACCACGGCGGTGCGTTCGGTGCGGGTGAGGCCGGGGTGGATGCAGTTCACCGTGATGCCGTCGCGGCCGAACTGCTGGGCGAGGGTGCGCGTCATATGTACCATCGAGCCGTTGCGAGCGCCGCCGCTCATGTTGCCGGCGACGCGGGCGTTGAGGCCGCTGACATTGACGATGCGGCCCCAGCCGGCAGCTTGCAGGTGCGGGATGGCTGCGCGGGCGCAGCGCAGGGCGCCCATGTACTTGACGTTGAAATACACGCGAGTAAAATAGGCCACCGAGAAGGAAACCGAAAAACTCCATGCAATACAATGTGTTGGCGTGGATTGGCGGGGGTTGACGCGGGTTGGCGAATCGCGTAGATTTTCGCCCCGTACTGCTACGGACTGCTACGGCAAAAACGGGAGAGGAAAGGAACATGACGAACCTAACCGCGAAGTTCTGCGCCAGCGTGAAGGCGCGCAAGTCGGTCAAGTCCTATGGGGACGGTCGGGGGGGCCACGGGCTGCGCCTGATAGTCCGCCCGGCGGGTTCCAAGGCTTGGTACCAAAAGCTCTACTACGCCGGCGCCTACATCAACGTCGGCCTTGGGAGCTTCCCCGACGTTGGCCTACAGGATGCGCGGGAGCGTGCCATGCGGAACCGCTTGGCCGTGAAGGATGGCCAAGACCCGCGCCGGCAAGACCCGTTCGCGGTGTCCCTCGGTGCCGAGAGTGCGCCCGCCTTCCGCAAGCCCTCGGTGGGCGCGACGGTTGCCGAGCTTGTGGACGGCGTGATAGCCGCCAAGCGCGGGGAGTGGAAGAACGCCGAACGCATGGAGTCGCAATGGCGAAGCTCCCTAAAGCACGCGCCCGGACTGATGGCGATGAAGGCGGCGGAAGTCACGCCCGCCGATGTTCTGGCGACCTTGGAACCGCTGGCGGCGAAGCTCCCCACCGTCGCGCCCGCCGTGAAGTCGCGCCTTGGCGAAGCGATGGACAGGGCCGTTGTGCTTGGCCTTCGCCAAGACAATCCGGTTAGCGTGGTGAAGCTCCCCAAGCGCAAGGGCGGAAACTTCGCCGCCATGCCGTGGAAGGATGTTCCGAAGGCGGTGGCAACCCTGCTCGCCGCCGATGAACCGATGGCCTACGCGCTCGCCTTTCAGATTCTCACGGCGGCGCGTTCAAGCGAAGCCTTGGGACTGCGGACGGGCGAAGTCGAAGGCGACCTTTGGACGGTTCCCGGCGAACGCATGAAGGCGAAGCGCGAGCATCGCGTACCGCTCTCCCCGCAAGCCCTCTCGGTGCTAGAGCAAGCGAAGCCGCATGGAGTCGGAACCATCGCCTTTCCCGGCAAGCGCGGGAGCGTTCGCAACGGTGGCAGCCATACCGAAACGATGCGCCGCTACGGGTTGGAAGGAACCGCGCATGGCTTCCGTTCCGCCTTCCGCGATTGGTGCGCCGAACAGGGCGAACCGAGAGAGCTTGCCGAAGCCGCCCTAGCCCACGTCGTGGGGGGAGTCGAAGGCGCGTACTTCCGAAGCGATTTGCTAGAGCGTCGGCGCGAGCTTATGAACCGATGGGGCGCGTTTGTGTTGACGGGGGAAGCCGCGCCGGTATAGTAC